>DATHOI010000925.1:0-12786 GCA_035485095.1 Polyangiaceae bacterium
CTACGTGAAGCAGGGCTTCGGCGTGCTGACGGTACTGTCAGCGCGCCGAGGTGTGCGCTACAGCGTGCTCGAGCGGCGCGCGCTCCTCGCGCATTGCTTCGCGGGCTGGGCCTACGCATGGGCGAGCCCCGCGACGCCCGCAGCCGAAGCCGAGGAGAAGGGCGTCCTCTACTTCGCGCTCGCGCATCCGCTCGTGCTCGAGCGTCTGACGCTCGCGGTCTTCGCGCTTAGCACGGTCTTGCTGGGCGCCGTGTTGATTCGCAAGTGGCAGCGAGAGCGGCGCTTGCCGCCGGCTGCGCCGCTCATGGGTCTGCTCGTGTCGATCTGGGTGTGGTCGGTGTACTCGAGCGCCGACCCACTGATGGTCTACGTGATCCCCGCGCTGCACTCGCTGCAGTACCTGTATTTCGTGTGGCTGTTGACGCGCAATCAGGCGCGCGCGAGGGAGGGCGCGCCGTTCTTCGGCCCGCCCGCCTGGCAGCGCGTGCTGCTGTTGGTCGTGTCGTCCGTCGCGCTCGGCTGGCTGCTGTTTCACGGTTTGCCGGACGTGCTCGACGGCGCGCGCCTGGCTCAGCACCGCCACGCACGAGTGCCGTTTGGGGCTCTGGGGTTGACGCCCTATTTCGCGGGCTTCTTCGCGTTCGTGAACGTCCACCACTACTTCATGGACACCGTGATCTGGCGTCGAGAGAACCCGGACACGCGCTACTTGAGCGAAGCCTAGCGCCTCGCCGACTAGGCAAACGAAACGCCCTCGGCGGTCAACGTTCGACGAGTGTGCCGAACAACATGAGCCCCCCAGACACGAAGACGAGATCGAAGACGCCCATCAGCCTGAAATAGTCGCCCAGCTCGGAGACGGGCGCGCCATTCAGGAGCTCCCGCGTGGCGGCCACGGCGGAGAGCAGCGTCGGCGAAAGCAGCGGAAAAAGCACCACCGCGAGCAAGAGATCGCGCGCGTGTGTGCGCACCGTCATCGAGCCGAAGAGCGTACCGGACGCAGCGATACCCGGTGTGGCGAAGAGCCCGATGCAAATCAGGCCCGGACCGACCTGCATCAGATCGAGCGAAAAGAGCAACGCCGCGACGGGCATCACCACGCATTCCACGATGCACAGGAACGCCAGCACGCCGAGCGCCTTGCCCGCGAAGATCGCGCTGCGCGAGAGCGGCGCGACGAGTAGACCATCGAGCGCCGATTCGTCGCGCTCACGCTGCCAGGTCTTGCCGAGCGCGAGGACGGCAGAGAACGCGAGCGAGAGCCAGACGACCCCGGAAGCGACGATGCGCCCACTCGCCGGTCCGCCAAAAAACGACAACGACGCCATGATCACGACCAGCAGCGCAAAGAAGCCGCTCGTGATCACCACCTCGCCCGTGCTGAGCTCGATCGCGAGGTCTTTGCGGAGCACGGCGAGCGCTTGCAAAACCCAGCTCAGCTTGCGACGCGGCAACGCAGCGCGAGTGCCGCGCACGGATGCCACACCAGCCGAATCAAGCGCCATTCAGGCGAGATACTACACCTTTTGAAGCCGCCGAGCGCGATGCTAGCCTCCCCGCCCATGGCTGAAATTCGCGTCGAGCACGTCTTCAAATGCAGTGAAGAGACCTTTTGGACGAAGGTTTTTTTCGACGACGACTACAACCGCCGGCTATTCCAAGAGGTCCTGAAATTCCCGGTCTGGCGCGTACTGAAGTCGGAAGAGCGCGGGGATGAAGTGCTGCGCACGATCGAAGCCTCGCCGCCGATTGGCGACTTGCCCGGCCCGCTGAAGGCCGTCGTGGGCGACAGCGCCGGCTACGAAGAGCGCGGCGTGTTCAACAAGAAGACCCACAAGTACCGCGTTCAGGTCGTGCCGAACCGGATGAGCGACAAGATCAACGTCGTAGTCGAGATGTGGACCGAGCCGCTCGGCGACAAAGAGTGCAAGCGCATCGCGAAAGCCACCGCCACGGCCAAGATCTTCGGCGTGGGCGGGATGCTCGAGAAAAAACTATTGAGTGATCTGGAGCGCAGCTACACGAAGAGCGCGGCGTTCACGAATACGTTCGTGGCTGAAAAAGGGCTCTGAGCTCGCTCATTTGAAACTCGGGACTTGGCAGGTCTGGTTCAAGCACGCCGGCGTGTCGCAGTACGGGGTGACGGGATTCGGTGCAGGACACGCCGGGCAAACCTCCACCATCGTGAGCTCGGCCAGAAGCGCCGGAAGGGACGCCTGCGGCGCGATAATGCAAGTTTGCATGCAAGCCGTACTGAGGATAGCGCCTGCGCAGTCCGAACCCACTTGGCACTGCATGCTATATTTTGGAAAAATCGCGTTCGCGCCAGCGTTGGCGCTGTCGATTTGCATCATGCACAGCGCCGGGTCGTTGGCGACGCAGGTCGGACAACACTGCTCCGGCAGGACTTCCACGTGCGCGGCGGGCCCGCAATCATAGCTGGGCTGACATGCCGCCTGGTCGGAAGCGCTACACGCTACACAGAACGGGCAGCACACCGTATCGACGTACTTAACCATCTGGCCCGAAGGACAAGCGATCTCCGGACAGTTGTCGGTGCAGAGCGGAGGCCCGGCGTCGGAACCGGGCGGCGTGCCCGCGCCCGAAGTTGCGCCGGCGCCCGCCGCTGCGCCGCCAATTGACGTCATACCGGCGCCGCCACGCGACGCGCTTCCGCCAACCGCGGCAGCGCCGCCCTGCGACGAGTCTGCACCGCCGCTGTCGCCCCCAGCGCCACTCAGTTGCAATGACGACGCGCGACCGCCGCAACTCGCGAGTATCAACGCGATGGCGATCGAGCCAACGAAAGCGCCCGCGCCCCGCTCATCCCAACGCACCATCCAAAAAGGATAGCACTCGAGCGCTGCGGCGCGCTGCCTTCGCGATCACGCCTTGGCGGCGGCTTTGGCTTTGGGCGCGCTCTTCGCGGCCTTCGGCTTCTCAGCCTTGGCGGCTTTGGCGGGAGCAGGAGCTTTGGCAGCGCGCTTGCTCTCGCGCTCAGCGGCGGCATGCAAGTCTAGAAGCTGCGGCAACGGGAAGGCGGCGAGCTTCGTGGCAAAGCCCTTGTCCTTCACGCGCTTCTTCAATTCCACGATCGAGCTGACGAGCTTGTCGCGGCTGCCGAAACGCTTCTTGGCGTCCGTGAGGGTGTCGTGCAGGCGAACGAGCTTCGCGTTCGAGACGCGGCCGAGCCCTTTCACCGAGCTCACTCGATCCAACCACAGGTCCTGGGTGGCGAGCTTTTGCACGGCCGCGACGAGCTTCTCTTTCGACTCGAAGCGCTCTTTGACTAGGCTGACGGGCGTCTTTTTCATGATTCCGGGCTCCGGCCCACGAGGGCCACACGAAGGGCGCGGTTTCTAGCAATTGAGGGCGGCCCTGGCAACTCAGTTTCGGGCTGCCAATGCGGCGCCGCTAATCTGGCCCGGGGGCCGGCAGCGCAGATCTTGGATACATTTCACGCAGTGCGAGGGAAAGCCGCAATGCTTCAACCGCAATTAGGCTGCCATGTGGCTTAGTGACCGTCGTCGACGAACGGGTACAGGGGCCCTTTTCTGAAGCGGCAGAGCGGCGGGGTTAGGCAGAACGCCCAATCCGGGTCGCCGCCGAGCCGACGAGGCGCTGCAGATCCCGATTCACACCGTGCTCGGGGTCGACCGGCGCCTCGAAGAACGACTCCGGATTGCGAGCGCCGCGAGCTTCGCGGAACGCCGCGTAAAAGTACTCGTCGGGGTAAGCGAAGGAGAATACCGGGCTCTGACCGATCAGCAGCACGTGCAGCCCTTGGCTCTGTAGCCTGCGCACCGTCGTGCGAATCTGCTCCAAGCTCAGCTTTCGTCGCGCCCCCGCGGCGACCAGCAATTTGCGCCAAATCCGCGGAAGCGGTGGCCGTTGCTGCCGCTCTCGGGCCGCCCGCCCATGACACCGGTCACGCCGCATGCTAACCGCGGGCGCCATGACCTTGCGCATGCGCTTTGCGCCGTCGCCGAGCGGCTACCTGCACATCGGGAACGTCCGCTCGACTCTGTTCACTTGGCTTTGGTGCAAGAGCCAGGGCGGAACCTTCGTGCTGCGCGTGGAGGACACCGATCAGGAGCGCTCCAGCATCGACAGCGTGCGCGCAGTGCTGGACGACCTGAAATGGCTGGGGCTGCAATGGGACGAGGGCCCAGAGGTAGGGGGCCCGTACGCTCCCTACTTCCAAAGCGAACGCCGAGCCCTGTACCGCGAGCACACCGAGCAGCTCATCCGCGAGGGCAAGGCCTACCGCTGCTATTGCACGAAAGAAGAGCTCGACGCAGAACGCGAGGCCCTAAAGGCTCGAAACCCCAAGGCGAACTTCGTCTATCCGGGCACGTGCCGCGATCGCAAAGATCAGCCCGATTTACCGTTCGTGGTGCGCTTCCGCTCGCCGACGACCGGCTCGACCGACTTCACCGATCGCGTGTTCGGCTTCATCAGCACGCCCAACTCCGCGCAGCAGGACTTCGTGCTGATGCGCACCGACGGCTACCCGCTGTACAACTTGGCGGCGACCATCGACGACCACCTGATGAACATCACGTTCGTGGTGCGCGGCCGCGATCACATCGGCAACACGCCGCAACAGATCTTGTTGTATCGCGCGTTCGGCTGGGAGCCGCCCGAGTTCGGCCACCTGCCGATGATGCTATCGGCCAAAGGCGAAAAACTGAGCAAGCGCAATGGCTCGGTCAGCGTGAAGGAGTACCGCGATCGCGGCTTCACTCCGATGGGTGTCCTGAACTACCTGGTGCGCTTCGGCTGGTCCTCGGGAGATCAGGAAATCTTCAGCCGAGAGCAACTGATTCAGCTGTTTTCCTGGGACAACATCAATAAGGGCGACGGCAAATTCGATGAAAAGAAGTTCGCCGATGTGGCCTTCGAGCAGCTCAAGCGCCCTGAGCTGACCTCCCTCGACGACTATGCCGCCTGGGTGAAGCCCTTTCTGGCCTTGCGCGGCATCGAAAACCCCGACGCCGATCTACTGCGCCGCGCGATTCCCGGCATTCGGGAGCGCGCCCGCACGCTCGTCGACGCGGCTCATGATCTGGACTTTTACTTCCGTGAGCCGCCCGAGTTCGACGAGAAGGCCAAGCAGAAGTTTTTGACCGCTGCGGCCGCGCCGCACTTGCTGGCGCTACGCAGCCTGTTCGAAGGCGTGAGCGACTGGCAAGCGGAGCCGCTCGAGGCGGCGCTCAAGCACTGGATCGAAGGCTCGGGCTTGACCATGAAGGACGTCGCGCAGCCTGCTCGCGTCGCTCTCACGGGGCGCAGCGCAAGCCCGCCGCTGTTCGAGGTGCTGGCGGTGCTCGGCAAAGCCCCGAGCCTCGCGCGGCTGGCTCGCGCGAGCGAAATCGCCCAGGCCGGCTGACACACGATGCCGCCCCCTCCCGGCCCCGTTGTGCACGCCTTGCCGCCGCTGCACTTGCCGACGACGCACCTCGCCCATTTGTCGTGGTTCGATTCATTCTTGGGCTACGCGCCGATCAAGGCGCTCTTGCCACTGCCGATAGTGGCCGCCATTGCGCCGCTCGTGTGGCTGTTCTTTCGCGACACCTGGCGCACGTTGGACGCGGAAGCGGAGCAGGCGCGAATCGAGACCGGTCTCGACTACCGCAGGCCCGCCGCTTGCCTGTTGATCGTGGCGCTCGTGCTCACCGTGCAGGAGTATTACGGCGGGCGCGGCTTTTACGAGACCTGGTTTCGACCCTGGCTCGCTGAAATCGAAGCCCGCGGGCACACTCATGTCAACCTAGCCAAATACGACGAGTACTACGGCTATTGCTGGTGGGTCGCCTCGCGCGTCACCGGCTACGTGCTCATCCCATTTCCACTGTGGAAACTGCTTTTCCCGAAGGACAGCTTGCTCGACATGGGCCTCCGGGGCCGCGGCTTCACCCAGCACATTTGGATCTACGGCTTGTGCCTGGCGGTCGTCGTCCCGGCGATGCTGCTCGTCTCGTCCCAGCCGGACTTCGGCAACTACTACCCGTTTTACAAGCTCGCCTCGCGCAGCTGGTTCGATTTCGCGATCTGGGAGGGCATCTACTGGCTGCAGTTTTTCTCGCTCGAGCTGTTCTTTCGCGGCTGGGTTCTGGGTGCCCTGCGCAAAGCGTTGGGGGCCGGCGCCATCTTCGTCATGGCCGTCCCCTACTGCATGATTCACTACGGGAAGCCGTACCTCGAGGCGCACGGCGCGATCGTCGCTGGTATCGTGCTCGGGTCGCTCGCGATGCGCACCCGCAGTATCTATTCCGGCTTCCTCGTCCACATCACGGTCGCGTTTTCCATGGACTTTCTGGCCTTGTGGCGCCGGGGCTCGTTACCGAAAGTGTTCTGGAATTGACGCCTCGAGTCCGTCACCAGCGGGCGCACCGACTCGTCACACTCGCTCCCAGCACAACGCGCTAGGTAGTGCCCAGCAGCACCCGAGAGCGCCCGTCACTTTGGGCCCCCCAGGCCGGCGTTCCCGGCTATATTCCGGCGCAACAAAAAACACATGGCACAACACGTCAGCTTTTCGCCCTCACCCCCCGAAGCGGACTTTAGCCGGCGCGCGTTCGTCGACGGCAACAACACCGAAAACGGCCAAGGCGAATGGTCGACTGAGCGCAGCACGCAGCGCTATCAAATCCAAGGTTGGGGCGCGCCCTACTTTCACGTCAACGCGCGCGGCCACGTGGAAGTCACGCCGGACCCGGATCGCCCTCACAAGACGATCAACCTGTTCGAGCTGTCTCAAGATTTGAAGGCACGTGGCCTCGACCTGCCGCTCCTGATCCGTTTCCCCGACATCGTCGGTGATCGCATCAAGCGCATCAATGAAGCGTTTCAAAAAGCGATCGCGGAGTACGAGTATCCGGGCACGTATCGCGGCGTGTTCCCGGTCAAAGTCAACCAGCAGCGCCATCTCGTGGAAGAGGTCGTCTCGAGCGGCCGCCCGTGGAACTTCGGGCTCGAGGCTGGCTCGAAGCCCGAGCTCTTGATCACGCTCGCTGCCATGCAAGACGTGGGCGGCCTCATCATTTGCAACGGCTACAAAGATCAGAGCTACATCGAGACCGCGCTCGTCGCACAGCGGTTCGACAAGACGGTGATCGTCGTGCTCGAGCGTCTGGAAGAGCTCGACGTCGTGATTCGCGCTTCCGAAAAGCTCGGGATCCGGCCGATGCTCGGCGTGCGCGCCAAGCTCACCACCAAAGGCGTCGGTCGTTGGGCAGACTCAGCCGGAGACCGCGCGAAATTCGGCCTGACCACCTCGGAGATCATCGAGGTCGTCGATCGCCTGTCCGAGCGGAACATGCTCGATTGCTTGCAGCTCCTGCATTTCCACATCGGCAGCCAGATCTCGAGCATCATTCCGATCAAGAACGCGATGCAGGAAGCGTCGAACATCTACGTCGAGCTGGCGAAGATGGGCGCGCCTATGGGCTACATCGACGTGGGCGGCGGCCTGGCCGTCGACTACGACGGCTCGAAGACGGATTTCCACGCCTCCAAGAACTACCAGCTCGAGGAATACGCGGCGGACGTGGTCGCGCACGTCCAGGCGGCGTGCCTCAAGACGGACGTGCCGTGCCCGACGATCATCAGCGAGAGCGGCCGCGCGATTGCAGCCCACCACTCGGTGCTCGTGATGGAGGTCGTCGGCGCGAATGAAGTGCGCTTCGGGGATCCGGTCGAGCCGAAGCCGGACGCGCATCGCCTACTGAAAGAGCTGTTCGACACCTATTGCGGCATTCAGCCCAAGAACGTGCAGGAGAGCTACCACGACGCAAGCCAGGCCAAAGAAGAAGGCCAGAGCCTGTTCAAGTACGGTTATCTCGGTTTGCGCGAGCGCGCGCAAGTGGAGCGCTTGTATTGGAACTGCTGCGAGAAGATCCACCACACGCTGCGCCGTCTGAAGTTCGTGCCCGAGGAATTGCAGCACCTCGAGCAGAACATGAGCGCCATCTACTACTGTAACTTCTCGGTGTTCCAATCAGCGCCGGACATCTGGGCCATCGATCACTTGTTTCCGATCATGCCGATCCATCGCCTCGACCAAGAGCCGACAGTGCCGGCCAAGCTCGCTGATTTGACGTGCGACAGCGACGGCATCATCGACCATTTCATCGACGTAGAGGACGTGAAGGGCTCGCTCGATCTGCACCGCTTCGACGAGAAAGAGCCGTACTACCTCGGTATGTTTCTGAACGGTGCATACCAAGAAATTCTCGGTGATTTGCACAATTTGTTCGGCGACACGCACGCCGTACACGTCGCCCTGAGTGAAGAAGGCTACACGACCCGCCACGTCATCAAGGGCGACAGCGTGACCGACGTGCTCCGCTACGTGGAGTACGTGCCCGAGAACATGGTGGACGCCGTGCGCCGCCAAGCCGAACGCGCCGTCAGCGCGGGTCGCCTCACGAATGAACAGATGCGCACGCTGATGCAGCACTACGAAGAGTCGCTGCGCAGCTACACGTATCTGACCGGAAACGACTGATCTGCCGGGGGGCTCTCCGGAGCCCCTGCGCCGGCGAGCTTTCACTCGACACGCCGCGGCGGTCGGGGGAAAAGGGGCGTTCATTTCGCGCGCTATTCTCGCGGTGCACTCGGGGCGTAGCGGGCGCGTGTCAGTGAGTGCTCGACCGAGACAGGAAACCGAGCGTGCCTCTTCTTCTCTTATACCGATCCGGAACCATTCGAGACCTCGTCTGCGCTACCTGCCTGACGCTCGCGCTCAGCGCGTGTCACCGGCACAACGACGAAGCCCCGCCCTTGCCCGTCACCGCGCGGGCGGGCGTTGTCGGCGTCGTCAACGCGCCAGCTCCGGCCACGACGAGCAGCGCAAAGCCGCTCAGTGCCGCAAGCAGCAACGAACAGCGCCGCGAGGCGTGCGTCTTTCGCGCGGGCGCGAAGCCGCGTGACACGCTCGACCAAGCCGACCCTATCGGCGCGCAGATCCCGATCGATCATTTCGTGGTCGTGCTCCAAGAAAACCGCTCTTTCGACCAGTACTTTCAGGCCCTGCCGCAAGCCGGCCAACCCGACGTCGATGTCGCTCCCGAGAGCTATGACAACCCGGACCCCTCGGGTGAGGGCGAGATGGTTCACCCTTATTTGCTCTCGGATTCGTGCATTCCTGACGTGCCCCACAATTGGATCGCGGTGCATCACCAACTCGCCGACGGCAAAATGACCGGGTTTCTGGCGGCCGCGAACCCGGGCGGCAAGCGCGCGCTCGGCTACTACGACCAAACCACGCTCGGTTATTACTATGCGCTCGCCAACACCTTCGGCATCGGCGATCGCTACTTTGCCGCGGTGCCCGGACCCACGTTCCCGAACCGAATGTTCTTCTTGTCCGCGACGTCCTTCGGGCACGCCGTAAACACCCCACCGCCCCCACGCGACGAAGAGAGCACGCTCTTTCATCAGCTCGAAAAAAAGGGGCTGTCTTGGGTCGTGTATTCCGAAGGCTCCACCTTCGAAGAGGACATGTACCCGCGGCTACACGCGGAAAAAGGGGAGCACTTCCGGCCCATTTCCGAGTTTTACGGCGACGCACAAGCCGGTCGTTTACCGTTCTTCGCCTGGGTCGAGTCCACGTATGAAGGCGAGCTGCCGACGGACGAGCATGCGCCCGCCAACGTCCAAGTCGGGCAAGCTTTCGTCGCGCGCGTGATCGGCAACGTGATGAACAGCACGACATGGCCGCGCACCGCGCTGTTCGTGACGTACGACGAGCACGGCGGCTTTTACGATCACGTCACGCCTCCGCACGCCTGCCCTCCGGACGAAGCGCCACCCAACGTCAAAGGCATCAAGAGCTCGGTACGCTTCGACCAATTCGGCGCGCGCGTGCCGTTCATCGTGGTGTCACCGTTCGCGCGCTCGCACTTCGTGTCGCACCGCGTTCATTCGCACACGTCGATCTTGCGCATGGTGCAGGCGCGGGCCGAGCTACCCGCGCTCACGGACCGCGACGCAAACGCCGAGCCGCCCTTCGAGTTCTTCGACTTCGCGCACCCGCCGTTCGTCATCCCGCCAACGCTGCCGCAAGCCGTGGTGGACCCAAGCGAGAAAAAACGCTGCATCGACGTGGCGCGAGAAGCGTTAGCCAAAAAGAAGAAAGACGACGCGGCGCACCCGAGCACCGGTTGAGCGGCTCCTTGGCAGCGCAAGCCGGCACGGGAATACCCGCCGAGCGTGGCGCGTTTGTTGGACTCGTCGCGACCGTTTTCGCTACCATGCTGAATTGCGCATGAAAAAGCCGATTGACCTGTCTCCTCTGCCGCCCGCTTCGCGCCGAACTCGCCTGCTACTAGCCGGCGTTGGTGGGCTTGCGGTTTCTACCCTGGCTGGAACGGGTCACGCCGATATCTATAAGCAGGTCGGGGCGGACGGAGTCATCAGCTTCAGCAACACGCCCGCGCACGGCTCCAAGGTCTATTCAACGGAGCACAAGGCTCCCGTGTTCATGCCCAGCGACGACTCGCCCGAGCGCTTCAGTCGCTACGACGAATACATCCGGCAAGCCGCCACCCTGTACCAAATCCCGGAAGAGTTGGTGCGCGCGGTGATCCGCGTGGAAAGTGATTTCGATCCGCGTGCGGTCTCACCCGCCAACGCTCGTGGCCTGATGCAGCTCGTGCCGGAGACCGCCGAGCGCATGATGGTCAGTGACTCGTTCGACCCGCGGCAAAACATCTTTGGTGGCGTGCGCTACTTGCGCGTGCTCGCGAACCTGTTCAACGGCGACATCGAGCTCACCATCGCCGCCTACAACGCGGGCGAAAACGCGGTCATGCGCTACGGCGGCATCCCGCCCTTTCAAGAGACGCAAGACTACGTCGTGAAAGTGCTGGCAAATTACCGGCAATACCGCAAGCAGAGCGCGCTCTAGCCTCGCCGCAGCGCACGGGTTGCCAGCGTGGAAGGTACGCTGTTGCCAGAGTCAGCCAGCGCCCACGCCCCCAAACAAAAAGCGAAGACACAAAAGGAAAACGGGAACCCTGCCGAAGCAAAGTTCCCGTCACTCACGCGCGGCGTATGCCGCCCGCGATCGATCAGCCCAGCTTGACGTTCTCGGCGCGCGGACCCTTGGGGCCCTGGCCCTTCGTGAACGAGACAGCCTGACCTTGCTGCAGATCCTCGAAACGGACGCCTTCAACGGCTGACATGTGGAAGAACAAATCTTCCCCGCTTGCGGTCTCGATGAAACCGAAACCTTTGTCAGTCAACTTCTTAATTTTACCATCAGCCATTCAATTCACCTAAACGCGGCGCCCGTCACGGAAACGGAGATCGGTCCCGAAATGCTTCGCGCCGAGTTCGTATACTACGGAATCGCTAGAGACCTAGGGCTCAATGCAGAAGTGGCGAATCCTAGCTGCTTCTGCGCCCCTTCCGTGGGTTAGGGGAAGAAAAGCTCGAGGCTCGACAGGCCGGCGCCGCTCGTCGGGTCGTCCCCGCCGACGACCGCGACCTGACCGTTGGTCAACATGACCGAGGACGCCCCCGCGCGCGGCTCACGAAATGCTTGCTCGGTCGCAAGCGGACTCGCGCCGGAAACGTCGAGCGAGAATGCATGTGTCACGGCGTCACTCGTTTCACCGACCACGAGCAGCTCGGTCGTCGCGACGGGAAACGCTTGCGTGAGCCCCAACGTCAGGTCGAGCGAGCCGAGCGGGGTCGGCATGCAAGCGCTCGTGCAAGTGATGTCGATGCTGCGCATCGGGCTCGCGGCGCCGCTCGTTGGATCCTGACCGCCGACGAGGATCGCGCTCGTCGGTGTGAGCTCGGCCAAGCCTGCGCCTTGCGTGGCATCCGCGGGCAGCCCCAGAGCAGTGAAGGTCGAGGCGCCGGGCGCGAGCACGTCAGCGCCCGCGCCGGTCGCGCTGCCGCCCGCGACCACCAAATTCCCCTCCACGAAGGACGCCGCGGCGCCGAGACGAGGCACGGAAAGAACCAGCGTGTGCAGCGTACCGTCGGCGTCGACCTCCAAAACCTTGTCCGTCGGATCGCCCGTTTGGCGCGTCGAGCCGACCAGGTATTCGGTACCGCTCGGCGCGATCAAAGTTCTGCCGCCACTCACCTCCGAAAACGCCAAGCCCTCCGGCGACGTGGCCGTCTCCGAGGTCGAGCTCGATAGATCGAACCAGATGTTGGTCGTGTCGCTGAGCATCAGCAGCGTCGTGCCCGAGACGACGATGCTGGTCGTGCCCTGCGGGAAATTCGGCTCTTGCTGGAGCACCGCTGCAAAGGCGACATCGTACACGTCGAGGTTCGTGGGATCGGCGCCGGCAGTGTCAGTCCCCGTGATGAACAGGTACTCATTGGGCCACACCGTGAGCAGCGGATGCCGATGCTCGTAGACGAGCGAACCCGAGGGCCGCGAAAAGCCCGTGCGCCCAAGGAACACGTAAAACTGGGTGTCGACGAAACCCTGCAGACTGAATGTCGGGGTGACGCCGTGCATGATCGGATTTTGCTGAGCGTCGAACGCGGTGGCCTCGAAGCTCGCTTGCACGTTCTCCGGACCGCCACTGCCGAGCCCGATGCTGTCGGTGGCCGCCGGCACGGTCGCGAGCGTGGTGTGTACGCCAGCCTGCACCATGTCGACTTGAACGGTTGCGGCGGCAGGGGCCGCGCTCCACGCGCCGTCCTCCTGTCCGATCTCGAGCGCGAGCGTGCCGTCCGGATCGGCTTCCGACGAACAGCCGAGGAACGTAGCGCTCAGGAACACAGCAAGCGAAGTTTGTTTTAGTAAGAAGG
>DATHOI010000926.1:0-8442 GCA_035485095.1 Polyangiaceae bacterium
ACCGGCGCGAACAACCTCGTGATCGCCGGTGGTCTGAGCTACTCGTTCGATCTGAGCGGTGTGCGTTCCACGCCGATCAAGGGCTACAACGTCCTCTACGCGACGCACCCCTACAAACCCCAAGACGCCGAGTCGCGCTGGGAGTCCGCCTTCGGCTACTTGGCGACGAACGACACCGCGCCCGTGATCGCGACCGAATTCGGCGACGGCACCGACAAATGCACGGGCGCTTGGGACTCTGACCTGATCAAATTCGCCGACCAGCACCAAATCTCGTGGACGGCCTGGGCTTGGTATCCATCCGGCTGCAATTTCCCGGCTCTGATTTCCGATTGGGACGAGCACACCCCGACGGTGCAAGGCCAAGCCGTACAGGCCGCGCTCCTCGCTTACCCATACGCCCCCGCGGGCAGCGTCGGCACCGCAGACGGCGGCGTTGGTGCAGGCGGCGAAGGCGGCGGCGAAAGCGGGATCGGCATGACTGGCAGCGACGGCGGACTGAGCAGCACCGGTGGCGCGAGCAGCACCGGTGGCGCGAGCAGCACTGGCGGCGCAAGCAGCACCGGTGGCGGCAGCGCGGACGCCGGAGCCGCTGGCGCCCTGACTCAGTGACTCGTTGGCCAGCGCGAGCGCGCTTCGGCGATCGCTGATTCGACGCGAGCTTTGGCGGGACCGCCGATGAGCGAACGGCGTTCGACCGCGGCCTCAGGGTCGAGCGCGAGCGCCAATTCTGGGCCGGTCAACGACGGATGCGCGCCGACCAGCACGGCGGCGGGCAGCTCGCCGATTTGCACGCCGCGCGTCTCGGCTTCGCGCACGAGCGCGCCCACGACGTGATGCGCGTCCCGAAACGGCAAGCCTCGTTGCACCAGAAAATCAGCTAGATCCGTAGCGCACAGGTGACCGGACGCGAGCGCGCTCTTCATGCGCTCGCGATGAAACGTCGCGCTGGCGATGGCACCGGTGAGCGCGCGGACACTGACTAAAGCGCACTCGAATGCGTCGAAGATAGGGCGTTTGTCTTCTTGCAAATCACGCCCGTAGCCGAAGCACAGGCTCTTCTCCAAAACCAGCAGCGTGGTCACGCAGCCAATCAGGCGCGCGCACTTGCCGCGTACCAGCTCGGCCACGTCCGGATTTTTTTTCTGCGGCATCATCGACGAGCTGGTCGAAAATGCGTCGCTCAGTGTCATGAAGCCGAACTCCTGCGTCGACCACAGCACGATCTCTTCACCGATGCGCGACAGATGCACGCCCAAGATGGACAGCGCCGCAGCGACCTCCATTAGAAAATCCCGACTGCCCGTGGCGTCGATTGAATTTCGCATCGGCTGATCGAAGCCGAGCGCGCGCGACACGCCCTCTCGGTCGAGCGGAAAACCGCTACCAGCGACCGCGCCGGCGCCGAGCGGGGACTCGTTCAAGCGCGTGAGCGCATCGACGAGTCGCCCGCGGTCGCGCCACAGGAGCTCTTGCCAAGCCAGCAAATGATGCGACAGCCGGCTGGGCTGTGCGCGCTGCAAATGCGTGTACGCGGGCATCAGCACGTCGAGCTCGGACGTGGCACGGTCGACCACGGCCGACGCCAGCTCGTCGAGCGCGAGCACGGTTTCTTCACAGCGCCGGCGAGTCCAAAGCCGCAGATCGGTCGCAACCTGGTCATTGCGCGAGCGCCCCGTATGAAGTTTGCCCCCCACCGGACCCGTCAGCTCCCGCAGACGCGCCTCGATGTTCATGTGCACGTCTTCCTTCTTGCGATCCCAGACGAACTCGCCGCGCTCGATCTCGCCCTTGATCTGCTGTAGCCCGGTCACGATGGCCAGCGCTTCCGCGTTCTGGAGCACACCGACGCGCGCGAGCCCCTCGGCGTGCGCGATCGATCCGGCGATGTCCTCGCGCCACAATTCCCAGTCGATATCGACGCTGGTGTTGAGCCGCTCCATCGCTGCGTCGATTGCGTCGGGGAGCCTGCCGCCTCGGGCGAGTGAATTTTCTTTGGTGTTCACGTTTGCGGCGAAACTGTACAAGAAAGTGCCGCTGAAGTGGCTCCTAAATCGCGTTCGCGCTGGACGCCGCGATCCGCCGCGCAAAGTCGTCGATCACGCGTTCGAGTTCGCTCTCGAGCTCGCGCACGGCTTCCTCCACCGCTTTCATGGCCGCTTCGTCGGCGCGTTTGCGGAGCGCGCGCTCACCGCGCTCCCGCCCGAACGCGGCCAGGGTTGGAGCGGCCAGTAAGAACAAGCCACCGACGGCAACACTCGTAAACAACGCTCCGAGGCCGATCGCCAAGCTTGCCACGACACTCGCGTCGAGCGCGAACGTGCTCACTTCGAGCGCCGGCCGCGTCAATCGCGAATCAGGCCCGGCGCTGGCCGTGCGACAAGCTTCGGCCGGCCCGGCCGAAGAAGCCACGAAGCGTCGTGAAAGGGCCTCCAGAGCCGCGTGAACTTCATCATTTTCGCGCTCGGCCCAAGCGCGAAACGCTTGCTCCAAAAACGGTCCGAGGTACTGACGGATCTCCGACGAGCTCACGCTCTCGAGCGCCGCGGGCAACCGAACGCCTACGTCTCGACAGAAACCAACCGAGTCGGCGCGCAGCGTGGCCTTCACGTTGACGAGCGCGTCGGGAACGGCGAGGCCAGCAAGCGCCGACCCGCCGAGCGACGCAGCCTCTACGGGCATCAGCCGACGACCTTGATGTAGCCGTGCACCCGCTCGTCGACCTCGAGCATGCTGAGCCCACCTGGACCGAGTGCGGCGTGCCGACGAAATAGCTCGCTTTCAGCGAACGTCTGCAGAGCAAGGACTCGCTTGGGCAGCCAGGGGTGACTCGAAAAAACTTCACCGAACCGGCCGACACTCTGCTGGGCTTCGTCGTGCTGCTCCAAAAATGCTGCGATATTGAGCTCCTCGTACAGCTTCTGCGAACCGAGCGCGAGCTTGGTCAAAGCGCGCAGCGAGGGCTCGAGCGCACCCGCACACAGCGCGCCAGCGCGATCACACGTCACCTCGGCGCGCCGCGACCAGGCGCGCAGCGTGAGCAATGCGGGCACCGCCAAATTGCGCAGCAGGATCCCCGCGACGTTCGTCAGATAGTGGAGCGCAGTCAGGTACACGACGTGATTGTTGTGGATGTGACCACACTCATGACCAATCACACTCAGCAACTCGGAATCACTGAAGTGATCCATGAGCGCAGAATTGATCAGAATGAACGCATCTTCATTCGTGCCATAGGTCGCGGCGTTGAGGTGCGGATTGCTGACCACGTACACCGTCGGCACGGGGATCCCGAGTGTCTCGGCGCAACGTTCGGCGAGCGCGTGCACACGCGGAAATTGACGTGGCCCGATCTTTACGGCGTGACCCAACAGCTCCGCTTTGCCCACATTTTTGAACGTGCGCACCGCAGCCGCGACCGCCAGCTCCACCGGTTTTAGGCGTTCGAACGTGGCCCGCGTGTTGCGATCCGACACGTAGGCATAGGCGTGATCGTTGCCCAGCGCCGCGCCGGGCCGACGACTCGCGCGCTCGCGCACGAAAGCTCGAAAATCGAAGTCACCCAGCGTCGCCAACGTCGACAACGCTAGCACCGAGGGCTGCACCGAGCACCGCCAGCGCGAACGCCGACGTAACTGACGCTGGAAAACGAGCCTATCTACCACGAGAGCGGCATTCGCCAGTCACGCGGCAATCAATCAGCTGGGTAAGTGATTTGGCGCATGGTCCTGAGAAGAACGAACCACCGCGTCACGCGCACGCAACACTAGGTTGGATTCGTCACCCCGCATACGAAACGTGCGCGGTGATTCAACATGAGCCGCGCACTCTCGCGGCTCCGAGCCCCCGAGGAGAATATCCGATGAAGGCTTTGCGAAGCGCGTGCCGTGCGTCCCTGGTTTTCGTGAGCTTGGCGTTACTTGGCGCATGTGGCGCGCGCGGGGGCGATGAGCCGACGAGTGAACTCAACTCGAGCTTGGATACGTCCTGCACGCCGGCCGCCTACGTGGCTGGTACTGCGTATATTGCGGGCGCTCGCGTTGCGAACGGCGGCTCGGTGTACGAGTGCAAACCGTATCCTTACACGGGCTGGTGCAGCATCGGTGGCCCGTACGCGCCGGGCTCCGGCGCTGATTGGCAAGACGCCTGGACCCTCGTCACCTCGTGCGACGCGGCGAGCAGCGCTCCTCCCCCAACCAGTAACCCGCCACTGAGCAGTCCACCGCCGAGCAATCCGCCGCCGAGCAGCCCGCCCGCTGGCGGTTCGAGCAGCTCGAGCTGCAACTTCCCCGTGTGGCAAGCCGGACAGAACTACGTCACCGGTAACCAGGTGATCTACAGCGCCAACGGCAACGCCTACATCGCGACGCACGATAACCCCGGCTACGATCCGACGATCAGCACCTGGTTCTGGAGTCCCACTGCGTGCACTGGCGGCACGAGCAGCGGAACCTCGACGGGCGGCGCGAGCACCGGAGGCAGCGCGGCGACCGGCTTTGCAGCGATCGTGAGCGAGGCCACCTTCGACTCCATGTTCCCGAATCGCAACGGCTTCTACACGTATCAGGGTCTGGTCAGCGCGATCGGCTCGTACCCGGCCTTCGCCAGCACTGGCAGCACAGTCACTCAGAAGCAAGAAGCTGCCGCGTTTCTAGCCAACGTCGCGCATGAAACCGGCGGCCTCGTGTACGTCGAAGAAATTCAGAAGGACGTGTATTGCCAGCCCAGCGCGAGCTGCCCGTGCGCAGCCGGACAGGAGTACTACGGGCGCGGGCCGATTCAACTCAGTTGGAACTACAACTACTGCGCGGCGGGCGCGGCGCTCGGCTTGTCGCTGCAATCGAATCCGGGGTTGGTCTCGAGCAATTCGACGGTCGCCTGGCAAACCGGGCTCTGGTTTTGGATGACGCAGACGGGTGGCGGCAGCATGACCGCGCACAACGCCATCGTCAGTGGCGCGGGCTTCGGAGAAACCATCCGCACGATCAATGGCGGCCTCGAATGCAACGGCGCCAACCCGAGCGAAATGCAGTCGCGCATCAACTACTACACGCAATTCTGCCAAATGCTGGGCGTGAGCCCTGGCAGCGCGACGAGCTGCTGAGTAGAGACAGAGCACTGCCGACACGGACCGCGGATTGAACCGCGGTCCGCGAACGGCTCGTTGCTCACGGCTTCGAAAAGTCCACCAAGTTGCCAGACATCATCAGCATCGTCAGCACGCGCAAGGATTGCCCGAAGTAGCTGGTATCTCCGCCGCTGTTGTTCGCGCCGAAGGTGTACGCGCCGTCGAGCAAGGTCTGGAAGCCCGCCATGCCCGAGACGCCCGCGGGGCCGATGAATGCCATGTTGTGGTTCGAGCTCGTTTGCGAGCCGCTGGGCGAATAGCCATCCCCGATGTTCGACGCGCCGACGCCGTTGAAGAAGCTACCAATCTTCATCAAATAGGCCTGAGCGCGCGGCTCGGCGTTGAAGCAGTAGTCCATGCCGATGCGCCATGGTGTGCGGCACGCGTCGTAACTGTAGTTGCCGGTGATGGCTTCCGATGACGAGCTCTTGTCGGGGACCAAGCCGTCCGAGCCGGACACCGCCGCGAGGATCGCGTAGTTGCGATCGATGATCGCGCCGGACCAATTTGGGTTATTGGTAGCCTTGGCGAACACTCGATAGTAGGCGGGTGAAAAATAGTCTGGATACGTCACGTCAGTGCCGCCCCAAGCGTCGCCGGGTTTCAACATGCCGTCGCCCGCGATCGAGTTGGTCAGGATCGCGTTGATCACACTGACGCCCTCGGCCAGGTACGTAGACGACGACCATTGGTCGGAGGCCATCAAGAGCGCCCAAGCCATGTCCTCATCGCCGTCACTGGCGGAGCCCATGCCGTCACTCTCGATGTTGCCGCCCGCGTCGATGTGCCAGTTCATCAGACCGTTCGCGTCGAAGTGCCCTTTCGCGTACGCCCAAAGGCCGTCGAAGGTGGTCTTGTCATCCAGATACACGGCGGCGATCATGCCGTAACCGATGCCCTCGGACACGGTGTCGTTGGCATTGGTGTTGCGCTGAACGCGCAACCCGGTGCCCGCGCCGCTCGAGGTCACGAACGTGTTCTTCCAGCTCGAATACGCCGATTCCACCGAGGTCGACGCGCCGGAGACGCTCGTCAGCGAGCAAGAGCCGGGTTTCTTGTTCTGCGGAAACGCAAACGGACCACCGGTCCCGAGACGCACTCCGGAGCTGCTGCCTGCGGCGCCGGAGCTGCCCGCGGCGCTCGTCGCGCCAGCACTACCGCTCACGCTACCCCCCGCCGCCGGGCTCGCGCCGCCCGCTGTTCCAGTGCTGCCGGCTTTGCCCGTGTTGCCGCCCGTGCCGGTAGCTGGCGCTCCTGCTTGCGAACCGCCACCGCTGTTCATCTGCTCTTCTGCGGGCGTCTCGCCCGAAGTACAGGCCCAAGATGCCGATACGGCTGCCAAGAGTGCCAGTGCGAAGAGGGGACTATATTTGCGCATATGCACGAAACCTAGAGGTTGAGGGAACCTGGAACCGATACCAGATGTTGCACGGAATCGCTAGCGAGAGCCAGTAGGTTCTCAGACGAGTGACAGTCGGTCGGCGCTCGCTCTATTGTGATCTGAAATTTCCAAATTGAGCAGCGAGCGCGCGGCTCATTGCGTCATGTCCCAGAAGTTCCCGCTCATAGCGAGTAACGACAAGGTGCCCCATGAACCGTGGAAGTAGGTGAACGAGCTCGACGTGGTCGTCGACGTGTTCAACACGAGCGACGTGTAGACGCCGCTCAATACCGCCGGGATGCTGTTGTCCATCGCCGCGACGCCGCCAGGGCCGTAGAAGGCCATGCCCGCGCCGTAGTCGCCGAGAGCGCCCGGCGGATTTTGGCCGGTAGTGGTGTAACCGTCCTTGAGCGCGGCCAAGCGCGCGCCACCTGCAGTGTTGTAAAAGGCCACCAGCTTGTCCATGTACGCCTTGGCGCGCGGCTCGCCGTTTCCGCAGTAGTCGATCGCGATACGGAACGGGATGCGGCACGCGTCGTAGCCAAAATAGGGCCCGCTGCCGTCGGTGACCGGACCGGTCACGCCCGCGCCAGAGGAATTCACCCAGTTGGGCACGAGGCCGTCAGCGCCGGACGCGGCGCCCAAAATACCGTAGCTCGACTCCACGACGGCCGCCCAAGGGTGCGCGGGTGTCGCCTTGGCAAACGCACGATAGTACGAAGGCGCAAAGTACGAGGGATCCGTCTCGCTCGAGCCGCCGAAGTTGTCGCCCGGCTTGAGCACGTTGCTGCCGCTCTC
The DNA here is from genome assembly GCA_035485095.1 of Polyangiaceae bacterium. Classification (GTDB taxonomy): domain Bacteria; phylum Myxococcota_A; class Polyangia; order Polyangiales; family Polyangiaceae; genus PMG-095. The sequence goes on from DATHOI010000926.1 coordinate 7,308, forward strand.
GACCTCGTGATCCCAAATGGCGTTGATCAGCGTCGCGGCCGAAGTGGCGTACGTCCCTCCCCATTGCACGCCCGCCATCAACAGCGCATACGCCATGTCCTCGTCAGCATCCGTGGCGCCGCCACCGCTCACGATGCCGCCGTTGGTGTCGAGGTGCCAGTTCATCAAGCCGTTGCTGTCGAACTTGGTTTGCGCGTACGCCCAGAGCGTGTCGAACATGGTCTTGTCGTTCATGTACACGCCTATCAGCATGCCGTAGGCGATGCCCTCGGAGACCGTGTCGTTGCCGTTCTCCGGCCGAATCACGCGCCCGCCTTGGAAGAACTTGGTCTTCCAATTGGTGTAGGCGGTGGCCACTTTGTCGGTGTTGTAGATCGGGAAGGTGCAGTACGTGGAGGCGTGCCCCTGCGGATACGGGTATTTCGCGCCCGCAGTATTTTGCGGATAGCTCGAAGCCGGGTTCATCACGATCATGTTCGTGGCGGCGCCGGCCGCCCCGGTGCTGCCCGCGCTGGACGACGAGCCCCCCATGCTCACGGCGCCGGCCGTACCCGCGCTGGAGCTGGTACCAGTTCCAGCTTGGCTGGTCGTGCTCGTGCTGCCCCCCGCTTCGTCATCGGACTGCGAGCTCGCGCCCGCGTCGCAAGCGCTCGCGGCGAGCGCCAAAACCATACAGGCGCCGCCGGTGTACAGGCAGTGTCGCATATTGTCTCCTCGGGAAAAGAAACCCAATTTCCAAAACAGGGGGAAGGATGCTGACTCTCACTCTATCACCACGCGCGCGGCGGGCGACAAATTCCAACTCGCGCGGGCGAGCAACTCGGCGTTCCGCGGCGTCTCGCAGTGTCTCGCAGACACCGCCGCTAAAGTACGGGAGGCGCGCAGGCGCGTCGCGGCAGCGCAGGCGAATGCACTGTTCACAGAAAATCCGCATGACATCGGATCTGGGACCGGTTCGACATCGAGGCCGGCTCGCGCACTAGTAAGGACCTTGACGCACGGTGTCTCGCTCGGACTCGCGCCAGCGAGTGGCAGGCAAAACGCTCGGCGCACGCGCGAAAAGTCGCTGGTCCGTGGGCTGACTCAGCGCATATTTTCGGAGCGTGAAACGCGCTCGGAAACCGGGCACAGTGGT
>DATHOI010000927.1:0-9746 GCA_035485095.1 Polyangiaceae bacterium
GCGCTCGTCCTTCTCCGTCAATGACGGGAGAGCCACGTTCATGCCTGGCAGGTTGACGTGCCGGCGCGAACCGAGCTTGCCGGCAGTGAGCGCGCGACAGCGCACGTGCGTGGCGTCGGTCTCGAGCACTTCGAAACGCATCAGACCGCTGTCGACCAGGATGGTCGAGCCGACGGTCACGTCCGTGGGCAGCCCCGGATAGTTCACGGACACGCCGGCCACGTTGCCCGACGGCGTGTCCGTGTAGAACTCGAAGTGGTCTCCGACGAAGAGCTCGATCGCCGTCTCGACGGCGCCCGTGCGGATCTCGGGACCCTTCACGTCCATCATCACCGCGACGTGGCGGCCGAGCTCGGTCGACACTTTGCGCACGCGCTGAATGAGCGCCGCGGCCCATTCTCCGGAACCGTGTGCCATGTTCAAGCGGATCACGTCGACGCCCGCGGAAATCAGCGCCGCCAAGCGCTCGTCGCTCTCCGTGGCGGGGCCGACCGTGGCAATGATTTTCGTGTGTCTGTAGTAACCGCGCATGCTGCGACCCTTCATCAGATTTTCGCCCGTCATGTTGCACCAAGGTTCCGCGACGTCGACTACTTTGGCAGCTGAAGCGTGCACGAGCACCGACCGTGCGGCCGATGGAGGTTCGTGATTGTTTGCTACCGAATGGCGCGCTGCGGCACGCTGCCGCGAGGTCCAGGTTCGCGGCAGCGCCGTGAGCGACTGCGGCGTGAGCGAAGACCGCGTGAGCGACTGCGGCCGTGAGCGAAGACCGCGGTGAGCGGCAGCGGCCGTGAGTGCCTCTCTCAAATCGAAATTCGATGTTTATCCTTCAACATCGAATTGGGGATACGGAGGCTCATCGGCGCCGTCCAGTGGTCCGTCGGGCGTTCCCGCTCGGTCGCGGCTTCCGCTCGGTTTCGGTTTTGCAGCATGCGTTCGGTCTCCGTCGCAGGTTCCCGCGAGTTGCTCTTGCTGCTCGGTCGCAGTTGGGCGCCGAAGGCTGGGGCGCTGTTGATGCTGCTCGTGACCATCAAACAAAAAATTTGGTGCTGCGGGGTGGCCCACGTTGATCACGGAGACCGCGTGGCTGTTCGGTTACAAATGGGCCCACGCGACGCAGTCACTCAGCATGTTGCCTGATGTTGCGAGCGCTGGGTGGCGCATCAAATCCGTGTTGCCCCGAATTTCAGGTGAGCGCATCGAGGAAACGCCGGTCGCGCTTGCGGGTCGCTCGCAAATCGACCTTCATCGAACAACACCTCTCGGGAAGCGGCTGCGCCGGCCGTTGAACTTCAGTATCGTTGGGAGGAGGAGGCAACGTGTCGCGACATGCAAAACAACTCGCGCGTCTGGCTGGGGTCGAGATCGAACTCCGCGTATGTAGACGTGCCCGCATAGCATGGCGTTGCAGCAGAACGGGCTTGTCGCTTTGCATGCGTCCCGCTCTGGCGCGCGCCGCTGAACACCGGTATGTTGGGCGGACCGATGCCGGGCTCGATGATGAACGTTGGGAGGGACTCGAAGGCGGGTGTCGACTGCCATGCCGGCCATCTCGTGCCACGGTCCAAGAAGGCGTTCTGAGGGGATTCGCTGATGTCAGTCGCTCGAACCGAGTCCTTACAATCTCAATTCCGGTATCGTCCCGTTGAACGCGCTTTTCGATAAACTGGAGGGCGGACTTGCCGGGATTCGCCTCTACGGTATCGCGCCGCCGAAGCTAGCGTCGGACCCCGAGCGGTTGCGTGAGATCGCGGCGGAACAGGTAGCCCGACTTCGTTTGCTCGCGCCTGAGGGCTTGGTCGTCTACGACATTCAGGATGAGCCGGGACGCAGCGGTCAGGCGCGCCCGTTCCCGTTCCTGCCCACCGTCGACCCCGAGGTTTACGCGCACGACGCGCTTGCCGAGCTCGCGATTCCGAAGATCGTGTACCGATGCGTGGGCGCGCATCCGCGCGAAGTATTCTCGAGCTGGCTCGGAGGGGTGCAGTCAACGGCCGGCCGACACCTCAGCGTCTTCGTCGGAGCACCACGTGGTCGGTCGAATAGCGTGGGTTTGCCGCTGGCCGAGGCGTATGCGATCGCGCGCGCCGCTCCCAACCTGGTCCTCGGTGGCATCGCGATAGCGGAGCGACACGTCGCGAAGGAGGACGAGCATCAGCGGATGCTGGCGAAGCAGGACAGCGGCTGCCGCTTCTTCATCACACAATCGGTTTACGATGCGGCTTCGACAAAGTCCTTGCTCTCCGATTACGCTCTGTCATTGCAGGCGAGCGGTCGGTTGCCCGCCCCCGTAGTGCTGACGTTCTCGCCGTGCGGCTCGGTGCGCACGCTCGAGTTCATGAAGTGGCTGGGCATCTCCTTCCCGCGCTGGCTGGAGAACGAGCTGCGCCATTCGGCCGACACGCTGGAGCGCTCGATCGACCTGTGCGAGCGTGTATTCACCGACGTGCACGACTACGCGCGCGAAAAGCGCTTACCAATTGGCATCAACGTCGAGAGCGTCTCCATTCGAAAGTCGGAGATCGACGCGTCGGTGGAGCTGTATCGGCGATTGATCTCGCGTCTCGACTCGTAAAGGCGCTGCTTCGGTTCTCTGGCATGGACTACGCGGTCGGGCTTGTCGATCGCTGTAGCTCACTCTGGCGCCCACAGCTGAACGCCGGTATGTTCGGGTTCGGCCATCGCCAAGTGCTACTCAGGCGTTCTGCATTGCAAACTGGACGGGTGGCTTAGGTCACAGAAGAACATTCCTCTCAACACGAGCGTGCATCGGAGGCCACATGAAACGAGTCACTGGCATCGGCGGTATCTTCTTCAAGGCCAAGGACGCGCCGTCTCTGCAGGCTTGGTACAAGCGGCACTTGGGAATTGATGTCCAAGTCTGGGGCGGAGCCGCCTTCACTTGGACCGACGCCGAGGGCAAGCCGGTTGCAGGCACGACTGTCTGGTCCATCCATCCGCAGGAGGGCGATCACTTTGCCCCGAGCTCTGCTCCCTTCATGGTCAACTACCGAGTGGAAGACCTCCACGCCTTGGTCAAGGTCCTGAAGGAAGAAGGCTGCAATGTGCTCGAGAAAATCGACGATTCCGAGTATGGGAAGTTTGCTTGGGTCATCGACCCGGAGGGAAACAAGGTCGAGTTATGGCAGCCGCCTCAAGGCCAATGAGCGGCCGTTATTGCCAGGCTTCCCTTGCTGATGCCGCCGCTGCTTAACAGCGGTACATTGGGCGGACGCCTGCCTATCTCGGGCACGGTCCAATCGAGGTTTCAATGGGTAATGTAGCGCGGAGTCCGTTTTGCCATATTGCGATTCCTGCACCCGATCTCGAGAGAGCGAAGGTGTTCTACGAACAGGTGTTTGGGTGGCAGGTGCAGGCCAACGTGCCTGGGCCGACGTACTGGTTCTTCGAGTCCGGAAATGTCGCAGGCGCCTTCGACGCGAAGACGACGCCCGCGTCGGGCTCTGTGGTTTTAGTGCTTCGCGTAGACGACGTGGCGGACGCAGTCGCACGCATCCGAAAAAATGGCGGGACCATCACGCAGGAGCCGAGCGCTATCGGCGACGCCGACCCTGGCCGTGACGCCTATTTTCTCGATCCGAACGGAAACCAAATGGGGGTCTACGTTGGCGCGTGATCTCGCCATTTTTCACTCCTGCTCAGGTCAGTCAAACCGGAGCATTGTAGGTGGCTCAACCCACGGGGAACGCGATGACCACGATATCGAAGGACGCCAACCTAATTACGTTCATCAATGTCTTTACCGTTAGCCCGGCGAACCAATCACGGCTCATCGAGCTTCTCATCAAGGTGACCGACACCTTCGTTCGGCACGCACGCGGCTTTGTCTCCTCGAGCCTTCACCGCAGCCTGGACGGCACCAAAGTCACGATGTACGCGCAGTGGCGAAGCGTTGCGGACTATGAGGCGATGCGCAGCGACCCGGGGCCCGCTCCTTATCTCCAGGAGGCACTCACGATCGCAAAGTTCGAGCCTGGCATGTACGACGTGGTTGCGTCATTCGCCCCTCCGGCGTGACCAGCGCTGAGTGAGAGTTGCTTGGCCGCGATATGATTTAGGGCCTCGCCTTGGCACCGAATCTGGCTCCCGGATATTCGGGACGACCGAGCTATGGGTTAGGGCTCATGGGCGATGCGACCAGCCCGTTTGGCCCCAGTTGGAGGCACGGTGGCGGAGGGCCCGGGTACCAGGCAAGCGCCCCGCACCTTGCAGGACTAGGCGCGACAGTGTGCGTAATGGCAGGGATCGAGCAAGGCTTCGATGCTCAGGCAGTGGCAGCGCGGATCCTCAGCTCCCTTACAGCTCAACGCACCTGAGAACGAGCAGGTCGTCGACGCCCTCGTCGACCTGATTGAAACGCTCCTGAGAAGCCCGTAAAACCGAGCAGCGATCCCGAATGGCGCGTGTCCTGCTCAATCTCGATGTTGATGATCTAGAGCGCGCCATCGCTTTCTATACGCAGGCGTTTGCGCTCCGCGTCGGTCGGCGTTTCGAGGGCGGATTTGTCGAACTGTTGGGGGCAGAAGCTCCAATCTATCTGCTGCTCAAAGCCGCGGGTACCAAGCCCTTCGAAGGGGCGGAGCAGCTCCGAAGCTACACTCGACACTGGATGCCCCTGCACCTGGACTTCGTCGTCGCAGACCTCGACGCAGCCGTCGCTCGAGCGCTCGCTGCCGGTGCCGTTCTCGAGGCAACGCCGAGTCAGCATCCTTATGGCCGCCTTGCGTTGCTGCACGACCCCTTCGGCCATGGCTTCTGCCTGCTCCAATTCGAAGGCAAAGGCTACGATGAACTGTAGTTCTTTTACCGCGTCTTCTGCCACGTGCTCCGCGCGCGGCGCCGGCGGGTTGCTCGGGTCGGTGCCCGCGGCAAGCTCATCTACATCACTCAGAAGTACCCCCAGGCCTGCTGCCACCACCCGATACATGAAACTCTCTCCCTCGGTCGCGCCGAACGACCTCACTTGCAACAGCATAGCCGTGGTTGCCCGAGCGAGGTAAAGGCCGCGAGCCTTTCGCGTCGGGATTGGCATACAGTCGCGCTCACCGGACCAGGGAGGTGAACGTGATTCATGAAGCGAGCCTGTCTCGAACGCTCGACGCAATTAATGAGCTGACATTCAATGAGCGAAAGTCTTCGCTAGCCGAGCGCAAGCGGATTGCCGAGTGGATCGCCGCGCGCCAAGGGCTCCCGGGCGCCTACGCCGATACCTTCGCGGGCTTTCCGGATGAGCGTAAGCGCGGCATCGTCGTGTTTACGGGTGAGCGCATCACCTCGGCGTCTGCACGTCATATTCTGGGCGAAGAGGCCTCCCGCGTGCTGCGCTCGCTAGGCGCGCGCGGCCCGAGCGTTCAAGGGGCCCTCGCGCGTGCAGACATGGGGCTGATGAACTGTCTGAACCGTGCTGCGCTCGATCCGCGCAACAGCAACCCAGGCAAGTACTGTTGCGGCAAATGCAGCGTCGGTTTGTGGCGCAATCTCCTCGCAGGCGGCTTGGATCGTCAGGAGGAACGACTGCGCAAGGGCGTCGGACAGTTGCTGCGACAACAGCGCGCCGGCGAAGGCAAATGGCGGGTCTTCCCTTTTTGGTACACGGTCCTCGCACTGGTCGAAATGGATTTTCCGGAGGCGCGCGCGGAGCTCAAGTATGCGGCTCCGGTCCTCGAGCGGGCGGCGCTCAGGGCGCGCCCGGCGAGCGTTCACGGCATGCGTCGTCATCAGCTCGCGGGTCGAGCCTTAGGCGCGGTTTAGCGGCCGTGTCGAGCGCGCTGAACCAGAGCGAACCCGTGGTGCGTCGTGCGGAACCAGGCGACATCCCGAGCATTCGGCGGGACCGAGTCGGGGTCGTGCGCTCGCTCGGCGATCCACAGGTTGGCCTGTTCATCCGGCGCAGCTGAAACCTGTTACGTTGACCAGCACCTACCGCTCGGACGAGTTGCAGTGGCTTTCGACGACTACCTTACGAGACTGGAAGAGCTCTATCGGCAGCGCGCGCTGCCGTTGGCGTGTCGCGACGCCGCGTCCCTTGCGCAGTTGCAAGCGGTTGAGCAGCAGCTCGGTCTCGAGCTTCCCGAAGATCTGCGAACCGCGTGGCTGACGACAGACGGCCTCGGTGATTGCCAAACCGTGTTTGCACGACCGGGACGACTTACCGGGTACGATTTCCTATCCCTCGCTGCCGCGTTGCGAGCGCGCGAAGGCTTGCGTCGACGAGCCGCTACCTATTCCCGATACACCGAGCCGGAGCCCCGAGACGCGAGAATTGGAGCCGGTTGGTTTCAGCCAGGTTGGCTTCCATTCGCAGGATTTGGGGGTGGTACCCTGCTGCTGTTGTTGGACATGGCGCCAGCGAGTGCCGGGACTCCTGGACAGATCATCGCGTTCACTCATGATCCGGATCAGATCGAGTACGTGGCTCAATCCTTCGCGGACCTCCTCAAAGGCTCGCTCGAGGCGATTGCAGCCGACGCCGAAGAATTTCTCGGGTCGCGGTAGGTCGGCGATGATCCGCCTGGCTACCCCGTTCGACGTCGAGGATATCGCGAGGCTGCACGTGAAAACGTGGCAAGCGGCCTATCGCGGCCACATGCCAGATGCCTATCTAGCTGGCTTGGACCCAACGACTCGAGCCGCGATGTGGTCAAGGGTCGTCGGGCGAACCGACGCGCTGGTGCTGGTCGCCATCAGCGGTGAGCTGCTGGTCGGTTTCTGCTCATCGCTGCAGTCCCGGGATGCAAACGAATCGACCGCGGTGGGGGAGATCAGCGCCATCTACGTCGACCCCTCCGCTTGGCGTTCTGGTGTCGGCAGCTCTCTTCTGGAAGCAACCGTTGAAGCCGCGCGCGAGCGAAATTTTTCTGAGCTGACTCTGTGGGTCGTGGCGAGCAACACCGCTGCGCGCGCGTTCTACGAAGCCCGCGGGTTCCAGACCGATGGCCACACGAAGATCGAGGAACGCCCAGGCTTCTCTATCGAGACGATCCGGTACAGACGGCGCATCGCGGCTTAGGGCGGGTATCACGATACGGCGAGCGCGCCTGCAAAAGGTACGCGCTGTTTGCGGAGCAAGAAGCATACGTTACGCTGGTCGCGACGAAGCGAGGCCTTGTCATGAGTGTTAAGGGGAGCTGCCTCTGTGGCGAGATCAAATACGAGATCGATGGGCCCTTCGGAAGGGTCGTCAACTGTCACTGCGCCATGTGCCGCAAAGCGACAGGCGCCGCATTCCGTACGCGAGTGACCCTGCCCAGCGCGGCGTTTCATTGGGTTGTCGGTGAACACCTCGTTTCCCGATACGAGTCGTCACCCGGCGAGACACGAACATTCTGTCGCGTATGCGGGTCGACCCTTCCGACATTCTTCCGCGATCGCCCCGATGAGATCGGTCTCCCTCTCGGCACTCTCGATGACGACCCCGGAGTCCGCCCATCCGCACATGTCTGGGTCGATTCGAAGGCGCCTTGGTGGGAGATTGCCGACACGTTGCCGCAGTATGCTGAGGCGCCACCCTGGTGGCGGCCAGCGTTGCCGCAGCCGAGTGAGGAGCCAGGCTCCAGCGGAGAAATACGATAGAGTCAGTGCTGGAGTGACGTTGAGGCAGACATGACTGAGATGGTGATTCGACGTGCCGTTCGCAACGACTTACCGCGGATCGTTGAGCTCTTCGGTCAAGTGGACGAGCTGCATCGAGACGCGCTCCCGTGGCTCTTTCGAAAGCTCGATGAGCCGCGGCCCCTGGAGGTGCTCGAGAGCTTCATTACCGACCCAGATCGGACAGCGCTCGTGGCGACGGATCTGGCCGGTTCGCCCCCCGCAGGCGTACTTTTCATCATGATCCGTGAGCTTTCCAAAGCACCCATCATTTGTCCGGCCCGCGTCGCCGAGATTGACACGCTTGTCGTTGATCGGTCGTCTAGACGTCAAGGCATCGGCAGAGGCCTTGTTCGCGCGGCCCTGCACTGGGCCCACGACGTCCGAGCCACGCGGACCGAGCTCGGGGTCTATGAGTTCAATGAAGAGGCGCGCATCTTTTGGGAGTCCATGGGGTTCGCCAGCTTGTTCCGCCGAATGTGCAAACACGACGTACCGTGAAGTGCCCTTGAGAGCGAGCGAGCTCACTCCGCTCGCCCGGCTTGGTCAGGTCGTCGCCACGAGCAATTCTTCTGAATTGTTGGGTGGCCGAAGGCCGTCCTGCCTGCTTGCGAAATAGCGCTCGGCGAGCGCCGCTGCCGAGACATGCTCGACCTTTGTAAAGCCAGCCTCGCGTGCCAATGCCAGCATGTCGGTCGGCGTGAAGAAGCTGATGAAGGGCGTGCCGCTTTCACGCGCTCCCGCTGCTGCTCGCTCGAGCCCGGGACGCAGCTCGGGGTCCACCAGCTCGATGGGCAGCATGAACGACATGGCCAGCGTGGAGCCGGGCGCGAGCGACGCGACCTGCCGCAGCGTTGCCAGGATTGCGTCGCGCGTCAGGTACATGCTGACGCCGGTGGACGCCACGACCGCGGGCCGCGCGGCTTCGAACCCCGCTTCTGCCAGGCGCTCCCACCCACTGTCGCCTGCCTCGAAGTCGACGGGCACGAGCCGAAGGAACGATGGGACACCGAGTCCGAGCTCAGCCAAGCGCTGACGCTTCCACGCCTGGGGGCCGGGCTGATCGATCTCGAACACGTGCAAACGCGAGGCGAGCTCCGGCCGACGTTGGGCGAACGTATCCAAACCCGCTCCGAGAATGACGTACTGCCCGACGCCACGCTCGACCTGTTCAGCGACGAGGTCCTCGATGAAGCGGGCGCGAGCCAGAATCGACGCGCGGAAAGGCCGCGTGAACGGGCTCATGTCCGGACGGTTGCGCCAGTCGGGGTCCGGTGCCGCCAGTTTCAAGCCCAGCACGTCTTCGAAGACGTGGGGCGGCGCATCGACTTCGACGTGCAGCGCGCGCCACAAAGCGACTCGCACCGCGGTATTGTCGGGCGCCGCCTCTCGCTTGTCCTGCATGACGCTCTTTCTACCCGGTTTTCGGCGGTAACGCAGCTGTGCGCTCCGTGCACGCGCCGCTCCGGCACGACCTGCTCGCGATGATTTACCCTTAGCCGAGCGAGCACTGCTACCGTTTGTAACGGCAACCGGAGATGTTTTCCCGCGAAGGCAGTGACCGCTCGGACGCGCAGAATCGGCGCGTCGCCGGGTATTTGGCTTTCGTCGCCGGCTTCGTCAATTCTTGCGGCTTTGTTTTGATCGGGACGTTCACCTCTCACGTCACGGGCAACGTGGGGCGGTTGGCCAATGACGCTGCCACCGGTCACTACGCTGCCGCTGCCGCGGCGCTCACACTGGTAGTCGCATTCTTTGCCGGCGCATTCTTCGCGAGCGTGACTATCGAGAGTCGCTGGCTCGGGGGTGCGGTCTCGCGGGGCTACGCCGTGGCCCTCGCCATGGAAGCGTTGCTGCTCGTCCTGTTCACGCTGTTTTCACACGCCTTCGCGTCCACGCATCCTCGCGTTCAAGACGCTGAGGCAGCCCTGCTTTGTGGCGCCATGGGCATGCAGAACGCGCTGGTGACGCGCCTGTCCGGGGCAGTGGTCAGAACGACTCACCTCACCGGCGTGATCACGGATCTTGGCATCGAGTGTGCGCGCTGGTTTCGCTTTTGGCGTGGCTCACTGTTGGTCACGCACTTTCCACAGGCGTTTCGTGACGACGTTGCCAAGCCGCCTGCCTTACCGAAG
>DATHOI010000928.1:0-18434 GCA_035485095.1 Polyangiaceae bacterium
CGACCTCCTTCATGGCGGCGAGCACCATGCTCGAAATCTCGGGAGGGGAAAGCGTCTTGCCTTGCACCGAAACCCACGCGTCACCGTTCTGGTGCTCGACGATGTGATACGCGACCGAGTCCCTCTGACGCTGCACTGCCGGCGCGGCAAACTTCTGCCCCATCAGCCGCTTTACCGCGTGCACCGTGTTCTCCGGATTGGTGGTCGCTTGTCGCTTCGCCACTTGACCGACGAGGCGCTCGCCCTTGACGGAAAACCCTACGACGCTGGGCGTGGTACGCGCGCCCTCACCATTCGCGATGACCTTGACCTCAGGTTGGCCCGCAGCGTTCGTGCCCTCCAGAACGGACACGCATGAGTTCGTCGTGCCGAGATCGATGCCAATGATTTTCCCCATGGACTCTCACTCAGCATACCCCGGAGCGCGAGAGCCAGAAAGCTCGGCTGATCCGAGATGTAGGTGCCTCGGTCGGGGCGCTCGACCAAGCACGATCTGGCCTCATCTGGCCTCTGCCCGGCGGCCAAATTGACTACTCGACCGGGTAACGCTCGCCGCGCGTGCGCGTCAGTTTGGCGGAGCCTTGGCCACCACGACCACGGCCGGACGCACCAACTTGTCCCCCTGTTTGTAACCCGCCTGCACCTCGTGGATCACGGTGCCCGGGGGGTGTTCGGTGGTTTCAAATTGTTGCACGGCTTCGTGGAAAGCCGGATCGAACGACTCACCCTGTGCCTTGATCCGTTCGATGCCGATTTTGGACAAGGTATCGAGAAATTGGCGCATCACTAGACCGATGCCGTCAGCCAACGCCTTCACGTCCGTCGCCGTCTCGGCGTGCGCAGTCGCGCGTTCGAGATTGTCGAACACGGGCAAGAGCTCTTTAATCAAATCCTCACGCGCTCGCTTTTCCATGTCGCCGAGCTCGCGACGTGAGCGCTTCCGAAAATTGTCGAAATCTGCCGCGGTGCGCAGCAGCTGGTCGCGGAGCTTAGCGATCTCCGCTTTTGCGGCGTCGAGCGGGTCGAGCGCCACCGGCGGCTCCTGCGCGGTCTCGACCGGGAGTTCTTGCGATGACGGAGGTGCTTCGGAGATCGGGGTTTCGTCGGACACGGCGGGGCGAGTATAATCACTGTCCCTCGCTCCGCTAGAAGCAGTCTCACAAATGAGCGGCATTCGTCCCTTGGCGCTCGAATCACTCCCGCGAGCGAGCGTCCGGCGGGGCTTCGGCGCACGGCGCTTGCCGAAGCGCGGTCAAGAGGCCGCCCGAGCTGTGCGAATGGGGGTCAGAAGGCGCTGGATTTGCGGCAAACCAGCGGTCGATGTCAGCGGGGAGAACCCAGAAATTCTCCGCTGAAACCAGCGGCTGGTAGCTCGGCTGGGCCAGCTGCTCTTGCCCGTAACCCGTTGTTTCGAGCCAGAAGCACGTCTGTTCGGCACCTGGGGCAAAAAGGTGAATGGCGCCGCTCTGAAAGTCGACCGAGACGCGCGCGATGGCTGCTCCGTCGACCGCCGAACGGGCCGACAGGACGTGATGTCCAGCGGGCACTCGCACTAGCGCACCAGCGGAGGGGCTCTCGTTGCTCGTCGCGTCCACGGAAACGACTGGCGCATCGTCGACCGACACCTCGATGCGCGACGACGCGAGATTGATGACGCGGAGCAACGGGTGATACACGAAGTACGACAGGCACGCAGCACCAACCGCTAGGAGCGGGCCAGCGCTGAGCCAAGGCGAGGCAATGCTCTCGCGGAGCGGCGTTGGCAGCGCGCGCGCTCCGTTGAGCTGGGCGACCCGTTCGCCGTAGCGATCGCTAGCGCACCAGAGGCGATCGCCCGCAGCCCAGAGGACGGCGTGGCCATGCGATGCATGCACGCCAAGAGCCTGCTTTCGAGGCACGAGCAAGAAGAGCAGTGGCAGGAGCGACGCCGTACACGAGCTGAACGCCAACCAGAAAAGACCGAGGCGAGAGGCCAGTAGCGGTAGCCCGCCCGCGCTCACCAAGCCAAGGAGCAGCGATGACAGCGACAGCGACAGTTGGCGAGACGATGCGCTCGCCTGATGCTCGGCGCAGTCGTCGCAATACCCGACCAGCACGGATACGCCGTCGCGACGGCGTGCGGCGAGGCGATGAGTCGCTGGCGCGCTGCAGCACGCGCATTCTTCCGGTAGTAGTGCGGTGCCCGGCGGCAGCGCGACGCTCACGCCCGCGAGCACGGGCCGAAGGCGCAGGGCGCGCATGGCGGCGAGCCTAGAGCAATTCGCCCGTGTTCGCTCTTGTCTTGTGCGTGACTAGCCGCAAAGGTTAGCGAGGTACCGAAAATGACCGCGCTCAACGAACCCCAAATGCAGGCGGTGACCCATGGTGAGGGACCGTTGCTCGTTTTTGCGGGAGCAGGCAGCGGCAAAACTCGCACGATCATCTACCGCATCGCGAACTTGCTCGCCTCGGGCGTGGCTCCGTATCGCATTCTGGCCGTCACCTTCACCAACAAGGCCGCGGGGGAGATGAAATCCCGCCTGGCCGAGCTCGCCGGCGCAGAGGTGACGCGTGACTTGTGGATCGGCACGTTCCATTCGGTGTGCGCCAAGTTGCTCCGCCGCTACTCCGAAGAAGTCGGGCTCAAGCGAAACTTCGTGATCTACGACGATTCCGATCAGAAAGCCGTGCTGACGCGCGCCGTGCGCGAGTTGAATCTGTCCGACCAAGAATACCCAGCAAAGTTGCTGTCCTCCTTGATCAGCCGGGAGAAACGCGAAGGCCGCGGCCCGAACGAGGTCAAGGGCGACGCCGGCTTCAATGATGCCTTGCCCGAGATTTATCAGCGATATCAGAAGGCGCTCCTACTCGCGAACGCGGTCGACTTCGACGATTTACTGCTGCTCATGGCGCGCATCGCCGAAAATCCCGAGAGCCGTGGCGGAGAAGAGCTGCGCAATCGCTTCCTCTACGTGTTGGTCGACGAGTTCCAAGACACGAATCTGATCCAGTATCGGCTGATCCGCGCGCTCAGTGCGCGGCGGCGCAACCTGTGCGTCGTCGGCGACGACGATCAGTCGATCTACGGTTGGCGCGGCGCGGACGTGCGGCTCATCCGCAGCTTCCGTCGTGACTTCGCCGACGCCGTCGTGATCAAGCTCGAACAAAACTATCGCTCGACGGGCAACATCGTGAAGGCCGCCCTCGGCGTGATCGAACCCGCTCACCAGCGAGAACCGAAGAACCTGTGGACCGCGCGGGATCCGGGCGAGACCATCAAAGTCCGGCTAGTGAAGGACGAGCGCGAGGAAGCGTCGTTCGTGGTGCGCACCGTCAAATCCGAGATGGCGCGCGGTGTGTCGGCCGACGAGATTGCCGTATTCTACCGCGTGCACGCGCAGTCGCGCACGCTGGAAGAAGCGTTTCGCGGGGCCAACATGGCCTACCAAATCATCGGCGGCATGAAGTTCTTCGACCGCGCCGAGGTCAAGGATTTACTGGCCTATTTACGCTTGATCATGAATCCGATGAGCGACACGGACCTGACGCGCGTGATCAACACGCCCGCGCGCGGCATCGGCAACAAGACGGTCGAGCATTTGCTCAACGTGGCCTCGGAGAACGCGATGAGCGCGTACGACGCCATCGACAGCGTGGTGCGCGACGCCGAGCTCGGCAGCGCCGCGCGCAAGAAGCTCGCCGCGTTCAAGGTACTCTTGGAGAGCCTGCGCGAGGAGGCCAAGGGCTTGTCGCCCCACGCCCTCGCTGGGCGTGTCCTCGAGGCCACGGGCTATCGCGATATTCTCGTGAAAGACGACACCGCGGAGAGCGACGCCCGGCTCGGTAACTTGGAGGAGATGGTCGGCTCCATCGCCGACTACGAAGAAGAGATCGCGCACAGCAGCGACGAAGAGGCAACGCTCGAAGGGTATCTGGAGCGCGTCTCGCTCGTGAACGCGACCGACGCGCTCGATGGCGCCCCGAAGGTTTCGCTGATGACCGTGCACACGGCCAAGGGCCTGGAATACCGCAGTGTATTTTTGACCGGCATGGAGGAAGAGATCTTCCCGTACAGCCGCGTGAGTCACGAGGAGCCGGAGGAGATCGACGAGGAGCGTCGACTCGCGTACGTCGCGATCACACGCGCGCGCGAGCGGCTGTACATCGTGCACGCGGCCACGCGCACGCTGTTCGGCAAGACGCGCTACTCGTCACCGAGCCGTTTTTTGCGGGATTTACCCGAAGAAACCGTAACTCGGGAGGGCACGGGCTGGGCGGCCACGCCCTATGCAACTCCGTACAGCGCGCCTCGCGCCGCGTCCCTCGCGGTGGGCACGCGCGTCATCGAGCGTGACGTTCCGGAGGGCGAGGTTGGTGAAGGAGTGCAAGTGCGCCCCGGGTCGCGCGTCTATCACAAGCAATTCGGTGAGGGCGTGGTGGAGCGAGTCGAGTTCGGCAGTGCTCCGACCGTCGTCGCCAAGTTCAAGGAACACGGCACTCGCCGCATCCACGCCAAATTTCTCGAATACGATTGAGCTAGCTACCCGAGGTGCGAGCGAAGCAACGCTCAGCCAGGAGTACCAGCAGGTGCGGCAGCGCCAGCGGGCGCGCCTTTGAGCGCGTTCTCGATCTGAGCCGAGACGGTTTCGAAACTGGTCGGGTTTTGCACGCGAGCACCGTTGATGAACATGGTCGGCGTACCTTCCACGGCCACGCTCTCGCCCATCTTCACGTCCGAATCGACATCCGCCGCGTACGTCTTGCTGTCGAGCGCCTTTTTGAACTGCGGCACGTTCAGCCCCGCGTCCTTGGCGAAGCCTTCCAAGCCGTCGCGCGTGAGCTGCCCCTGGTTCTTGAACAACTTGTCGTGAAACTCCCAGAATTTACCCTGGGCGTTCGCTGCGAGCGCCGCCTCGGCGGCGCCGCGCGCGTTTTGGTGCATCGGCAGCGGGAACTGGCGAAACACGAAATGAATGCGATCCCCGTACTTTTGCTTCACTTGGTCGACCACGTCGGCCGCGCGCGAGCAGTACGGGCATTGGAAATCGGAGAACTCGACGACCGTCACCTTCGCGTTCTCGGGACCAAATGAGGGCGCCTTACCCTTGGCGATCGACGCGGCTATCTCCGGGCTCAGCGGTTGATTCGCGTTCTCCATCTTCTTCAGATCGGCAACGATCTCCGGCATGTGCTCGAGCATCGATTTGCAGCGCGCTGGCGGGAACTGCTTGGTCTGTGTCTTGACCATGTTGCATGTTTCACTCGTCGGCCCGACCTCGGCGCACAGCTTGGTCACGAGCTCATCGCAGGACTTGCCCTGCTCGCCGAGCTTCTTGATCGAGTAGGCCATGTCCGAGAGGCCCGCGTTGCAAGCAGCCGGCGACAAGATGTCTGCGCTCGTGGTGAGCGCCTGACACGTGTCCGATTCCTTGCCGGCCTTCTCGCACAGCGCGGCGGCATATTTTTGGCAGGGGCCGGCATTGGCGGCGAGCCCCGCAGAACCCGATGCTGCCGGCGTCGCTGAACGGTGGTGCTTCGGCTTGTTGCAACCTGCGGCGAACGCCAGCGTGAACAGCCCGGCGCCGATCAGCGCGCAAGCCTGGGAGGTCTTGGATCGAAACATGAGTGGGTCCTTTCCGCTCCGCAGGGTGGATTCTGACCCCGAGCAGAGGCGCGTAGTAGCAGCTTCGAGGCGCTCCGTCACGGCGCAGGGAGTCCCGACGGGTTGACTTGTGCGCTCAGCAAGGGAAATTGCTCCCGAAATGAACAAGCGGCTCGCCATGCTCGAAAAGCTCACCTCCTCGCCGCAGGCCGACTCCTTCGCATTCTATTGCTTGGCCATGGAATATCGAAAGGAAGGCCGTGTCGGCGACGCACTGGGCGCCTTCGAAACACTGCGCAACCGGGACGCCGGTTACCTGCCGATGTACCTCATGGCAGGTCAAATGTTGCGCGAAGCCGCGCGCCTCGCTGATGCCTCACAGTGGCTCAAGCAAGGCATCGAGCTTGCGTCACAGAAGAACGACGGCAAGGCGCTGGGCGAGCTCGAATCGGAGCTGGCCAGCATCGAGAGTTGATTCGCGCCCCGGGTACGTACTCCCCCCTGCTCGAGAGGTGCGTTAAAGTGCACGGATCATGAAACCGTCTGGTCTCTTCGGCATCAGCTTGGGACTGTGCGCGGCGTGGCTCGCGCTCTCTTGCTCCTCGAGTGGCTCGGCAGCGAAGAGTGACACTGCGTCGAACAGCGGCAACCCGAGCCCGCCCGTGGTCACCACGGTTGCGTTCGGCGCAATGCACAGCGGCGTGGCCACGTTCTACACGACCGCCGACGGCTCTGGCGCCTGCCTCTACGACAAGAACACGGCTGACACGAACATTGCCGCGCTCGACGTCGCGGACTGGAATGGTAGCGCCTGGTGCGGGGCGTGCGCGGATGTCACTCTCGCTACGGACGCGGGGTCGCCGCCCACGGTGCGCGTCCGGATCGTGGACGAATGCCCGGACTGTAGCGTCGGCCAACTGGACTTGCATCCGGCCGCTTTTGCCCAGCTCGCGCCCACGAGTGAGGGGCGCGTGCCGATCACGTGGACGTTCGTTGCATGCGACGTCACGGGGCCCGTTGCTTACAAATACAAAGACGGCAGCAACGCGTATTGGACCGCAGTCCAAGTGCAGAATAGCCGCTTACCCATCGCCAAATTCGAGTCGTCCCCGGATGGCATGGCCTGGGTCGAAGCCGCACGTCAGGACTACAACTACTTCTTGAACGCCAACGGTTTCGGAGCGGGCATGGTCCACGTGCGCATCACGGCCGAAGACGGGCAAATGCTCGAAGACACGTTGCCGCCCGTGCAAGCTTCGCTCGTCACGACCGGGCAGGCCCAATTTCAGTAACCAGACCCAGCGCTCAACGCGACGGATTCAGCGGGTTGTCCAGGCCGCGCGGCACGTCGGGGCGCGACTCCGGTGGTGTGAGCACCGCCTGCACCACGCGGCGCTCCACGAAGGTGCGGCGGAACAGCGGATCGCGAATGTGCTCGAGCAGTGAGCGCGCATAACGCGCCGCGCGTTCGCGCATTTCCTCTGCTTGTGGCGAGCGCGCCACGCGCAAGGCTTCGCAGCCGAGCGCGCGGGTAGCCAGGCCATATTCGGAGCCCTGCAGCGTGTCGATCGCGCCCATGGCCGTCGTGGCGAGCAGGATGCCCGTGTGCTCCTCACCCATGTCGACGCGCGCCCGCGCCTCGATCGCCATGGCATAAAAATGAAACGCGACATAAGCCTGCGCCTCGGCGGCCTGGCGCGCGTCGAAAGCGAACATCACCGCGCGCGAATGATCGCCGCGAACGCGCGCCAAGAGCGCGCGCAGGATCTTTTCATGCACGGAATCGAAGGCGCTGCCCGTGACCGCCGTGAGCGCGCCAGCGTCGCCGACGAGTGTCTCGGCGCCGTCCAGATCTTTGTACTCGATTAGAATCTCCGCCATCGAGAGCAGGGTGTCGGCGCGCGAGTCACGATCGCCGTAGCGTTCATGCGCTTCGCGCGCGCGGCGCAAATAGGCGAGCCCGCGCTCCAAGTCGCCGAGACTCGCATAGCATTCACCGATAGTGCTCAGGGTCTTCGCGATTTGGAAACGGCCGCCAATCGCGAGGTCGATGCGAATCGCGTCGAGCGCCAGGGCAATGCCGTCCTCGAAGCGCCCGAGCACGAGCAATGCGTAGGCGAGCGAATTTTTGGCGCGCGCCTCGAGTCTTCGCACGCCGGTCTGACGAAACACGGCGATCGCTTCGGCCTGCGCCTCGACCGCCTCGTGCACGCGACCTACACGACGCAGCAAAGTGCCGCGCAAACGCAGCGCCTCGGCGCGCAAACGCGCCGGCACGCCACTGCCCTCAGCCGTGGTCAGCGCCCGGTCGACTGCCGAGAGCGCGCCTTGCATATCACCGATGTCGTGCAGGATCTCCGCCATGAGCGTGCGGGCCTGCACCTCGAGCACGGGCGAGGCCGCTTGAGTCGCCACGACTTCGCCGCGCTGCGCGGAGCTCAGCGCTTTCGACAAGCGACCTGCGTCGAGCTCGAATTGTGCGGTGCGCAACAACGTCGTGGCTGCCCATTCGGCGCTCTTCGAGACCCGAGCCAAAGCCCGCAATCGGGTCAGGTGCGAGCGCCGTTCGCGCCAACGACCCTGGTTGCGGCAAATCGACTCGAGCGCCTCGTGCGCCTCGAGCAGTCGCAAATCCCCGTCGGAAACCAGTGCGATCACGCGCCGGTAGCAGCGCTTAGCGAGCTGCGTTTGGTAGCTCGCGCGCGCCGCATCGGCGGCCTCCAGGTAAAAGCGAGCGGCCTCGTCGCGCGCGTTGCCGCGGGCCAAGTGTCGGGCAACGATCGCCGCAGTCAGACCTTTGCCGAGTGGTGTCCGCGCCAAGTGCTCACCGAGCCGACGATGCATGCGCACACGTCGCCGACGGTCGAGCGCTCGATACGCCACGTCGCGTGTCAGCGGGTGCCGCACGTCGACCACGTCCGACTTCAGTTCACACAGGCCGCGAGCGGCCAACCGCGTGACGGCTTCTGTCGGATCTTCACCGCTGACCTCCGCTAGATCGGCGAGCCCTAGCGGCCCGCCGGCGACCGCCAACCACTCGATGACGCCTTGTTCTTCGGGCGGTAGCTCGTTCAGACGATCGGCGATCAATTGCTCGAGCGTGGACGGCAACGACAAGCTCGCGTCCCCCAAGCGCTCGACCTGCACCAGCTCTTGTTGGCCATCGCGTTCGCGGATTTCCAGCATGCCGCGTTCGAGCAGCGCGTCGACCATCTCCAGCAAGAAAAATGGGTTTCCGCCGGCCCGCGGCAAGAGATCCGCGCACACCTGACGCACGCCTTGGCTCACCCCGAGCCGCGTTTGCAAGAGCCGCAGCTGATGCTCGGCGCTGAGCCCCTTCAACTCCACCCGCACCAGACCCTCGATGTACGCCGACACGCGGTCCTCCGGACGCGTGAGCAGCACCACGAGCACACTCAGCGGTTCGGCGCGGCGCAAGAACTCGATGATCAAATCGAGACTCGGTCGGTCGCTCCACTGCAAGCCGTCGAGCGCGACCACGAGCGGTGCGTCCATCGCGGCGCGCGCGAAGAAGCGACGCATGCCGAGCGCGATCAGTTGGCGTGTCTCCGCCACGTCCGCGTCGTCGACCGTTTGGCGAATGCGTCCAGTCGCGAGCTCGGCCATGCGTTCGATGACCTCGGGACCTTCCTCGTCAGCGGCGAATTCACCGAAGGCATCGGTGATGAACTCGCGAGCTTGCTCGAAAGGTAGATCGATGCGCGTTCCCGTGAGCTCGCGAATCCACTCGCTGATCGTCGCGAACGGCACTTCACTCAGCGCCGGCGACGACTCGACACGCAGCACGCGCGCGTCGGGTGGCAGCTCGTTCAAAAACGCCGCCAAGAGCGCGGTCTTGCCGATGCCCATTTCGCCGTATACGACGCGCGCCGAGACCTGCCCGGGATTTGGGCCGGATCCGACCACGCCATAGTAGGCAGCGTGTAGATCGGCGAGCTCCGCGTCGCGACCAATCAAGTCGTTCGGCGCGATCGCCATCTCGTCCAGCTTCTCTTGACGAGTGTGCGGTCGCAGCAGCGCGTAGATGCGCATGTCTTGCGGCAAGTTGAGCTGCTCTGCGTCGTCGATCTTGATCGTTGGCGCGTCACCCCAAACGAAATCACGGCGCACCAAACGATACAGACCGCCCGCCACCCAGCTCACACCAGGCGGCGCGCGGTCACCGAGCAAGTCCGCCAAATAGGTAGCCGGCTCCTGCAACGCGTGTTGAATCAAATGGCCCGCGCGATCCCGCTCACCGGTGGCGATGCCGCGGACGATGCCGACGCTCGCCGACAACCTGACGGGCAGATCTTCCGATGCGCCGCGGATGACTTCGTGGACGTCGATCGCGAGCCACACGGCGTCGAGTGGCGCACGCGACGGATTGGCCATCAGCCCGACCAGCGCGCGCGCCGCGGTGACGAACGACTCGGGCTCGGCGGCGCCACCGCTGGACGCCTCCCACGCGAAGCGCGCGCCGCGCCGGAATGCGACCTCACCGAGCGTCGAGCGAAGCTGCTCCAACACGCGGGCGGTTTGCTGGCGACCGAGGCTCGCCGCGAGCTGCTCGAACCCGTGTAAACGCAGGGTAACGACCGCAACGTGACGCACTTCTCGGCCGACGCGGCCGCGTTCCGCGTTCCGCTCCAAGCGCCCGGGGCCCGTGCTCTCGTCGTTGCTCGCACCGCTCGCGGTACCGGCGACGTGCGCCACCGACGACAAGTCGTCGAGCGCCTCGCTACCTTGCGGCGCCTCGCTCGCGAGATCGGAGCCAGGCTGCACACCCGGTGACGTGTGCTCGCGCGTAACGAGCTCTGCGAGCACGGTCTCGAGCACGTGCGAATCGATCAGCTGCTGCTTTTGGAAGAGCGCGCGGGTCACCGCTGCCGCCATGTCTCGCGCCGTTTGAAAGCGGTCGTCAGGATTCTTGGCGAGCGCGCGCATCACGATCTCTTCGAGCTCGGCAGGCAGCTCTCGCACATACGTGCTGGGCGGCTCGACTTGACCGCCGCGCACCGCTTCGAGCAGCTCTTGACCTTCGGCCGCGCCGTGCAGCGGACGAGCGGTGAGCAGCTCGTGAAAAACTACGCCGAGAGAATAAATATCGGTGCGCCGCGAGACGCGTTCGGCACGCGCTTGCTCGGGCGACATGTACGCCGTCTTGCCCTTCAACACGCCCGGTTCCTCGCGGAACAAGTTGGCGGATGCGATGCCGAAATCGGCTATTTTTACGGCTCCGTCGAAGCTCATCAAGATGTTCTGCGGAGACACATCACGGTGCACGATGTCGATCGGCTTGCCTGCTTCGTCCTTACGCTCGTGCGCGTAGTGCAACCCCTTCGCGACTTCGGCGATGATGTAAGCTGACACGTACGGCGGAATGCGCTGACCCTTCGCTTGTGCCGAGCGCATCAGCTTTCGAAGGTCCGGGCCTTCGACGTACTCCATGCTGAGGAGCTGGCCCTCTTCGCCGTAGTCCTGAAAGTCGTACACCTGAACGATGTTCGGATGATTCAAGCGCGTCGCGAGCTGCGCTTCCTCCGCGAACATCGTGCGAAAACGTCGGGAAGAGCCGTATGCAGGCAAAATCCGCTTCAACACGAGCAACTTGAACGTGCCCTCTGCGCCGCGCTTCTTGGCCAAGAAGACCTCGGCCATGCCGCCTGCACCGAGCCTGCGAATGATCTCGAAGTCGGCGAGGCGCTTGGGCGGTGGACGGACAGGGGTGTCGGTCATGGCACCAAAGGAGGGAACGAATGGGCTTGCTGCTGCGCGAACTGAGCGAACGCGGATCGAGTCGATACGTTAGCGCGTTCAGATGGTCACGTGTTAACGTCGCGCGCGCGAACGGGAGAAACGCATGCGAATCAGCATCCGAGTAGCGATCATTCTGGCGGTTTTCAGCGGGCACGCCCTGGCCAAAGGCAAAAAAGACGACGCCAAAACCGGCGCCGGGATGATGGACTCCAACGACCCGGCCGACAAAGAAACCAGCGACGACGGGCCGTTTGCCCCGACGCATAAGAGTGAAACGGCCGAGGCGGACGCCAAGGACAAGCAAGAAGCTCAGGCCACCGAGCACGTCGACAACGTCAAACCCCGGCGGCGCGACAAGATCGCCGTTTTCGGCGACATCGTGGTCGGGTTCGGCAAGCCGCCCGAGCCCGGCACGGCCGGCGGTGATGACCTCACGAACCGCGGGACGAGCTTTACGTTCATGGCTGGCGGCCACTATGACGTGAGCCCTCAGTTTACAGTCGGTCTGCGCATTCCGTGGACCACCGCGTCGCAGCGACAGCTCGACGGCACGTACGCTTCGTCACAAGCGCTCGGCACCCCAGAGCTGATGGGTGAGTACCGCGTCGTGCTCAGCCCGCGCACTTACTTGCCGATCGACTTCGGGCTCGGCATCCCCCTCGCACAAGGCGGGTACAACCAAGAGACGGGGGAGGCGCAGTACCGTCAAACGCTCGTCAACGACTTCGCCGATGCAGCTACCGGCTACCGCGATGGCGAGCTGTTCGGTCCCAAGCGTTTGCCGCTGATCGTCGGGCTTGGCATCGACTACGAGAAAAGCGGGCTCAACCTGCACGCTGCGACCAAGTTCGTTGCTGGCGTCAAAGTCGGTGGCTCGCTCGACTACAGCAACACGTCGGACGTGCAGCAGATGTTCGGCAGCTATCAACTGAAGCCGGTCACGTTCCGCAACGTGACCTCGGCTGGCATTTCGTATCAGTTCTTGGACAAGCCGATCTTGTTCGGAGCGCTCGATTCGTGGGTCGCGACCAACGCCGTCAACAACGTGGAGTTCACCTCGTCGGAGGGCGCGACGCCTCCGAGTCGCATCCAGGTCGTCTTCGAGCCGCGAGTCGGCGCGCGCTTCGGCAAAATCTCGCCCAACGTCGGCTACATCTTCCCCATCGGCGGTCAGCTGGCCGACAGCCACACTTCTGGGCTGGAACTACACTGTGACGTCGCCTTCTGACGCCAAAGGCTGAAAAACACGGGCCTCGTGCAGAGCTCGGCGTCCGCGGTATAGACTTCGGACGATGCTTCGGTTCGATCGGCGCGGCCCGCGATTCCAAGGTGCAGAGTTGGTGTTCGCGCTTGCCGTCGGCCTTGGGCTGACGAGCGTCGGTTGCGCGGTTCACACCCCACACGCCAACGCGCCCCGGGCCACCGTGAATGCCGACTCGGGGCTGGTCACGCCGGTCGACGACGAGGCGTTCGCGAAATCCGCGTACCGCGTGTTGGTGACGGGCGACGGCACTGCCGAACGCGCGGGGCTGCTGGCTGGTGTGGTGAGTCGTCAGTTGCAGCGCGCCAAAGCACGTTTCGACGCCGGGCAACGTGACGCGGGCCTCGCCGCGCTCACTGGCGCATTCTATTTGATGCGAGCCGGAGAATTTCGAGATGTCGCGCTCGACGGCGCCGAAGCGGCCCTAAGCGACGGCGCAGCCGAGGTCGCGCGCTTGGGCCAAGACGGCTACGCGCTCACGCTGTACAGCATGCTGCGCGACAAATTACCGAACGGGCCCGAGCGCGCCGAGGTCGAAGCGCATCTGCAGGCCATGGCGCGCTTCTCCCAAGCCACGCGCGGCGCTGGACCCATGCAGATGGCAAGCGCCGATATGCGCGCCGCGATGCAACGCTCTCTGCTCGATCCGCGCCAAAATGCCCTCGATTCAGCCAGCGAGCACGCAGTGGCCTGGCTGAAGCGAGCGCTCGAATCCAATGTGGCTGATTCGCCCATCAAGTCCAGCGCCGACCGCGATGAGGCCTTCGAGGCGTATCGCGCGCTGCGCGGTGGCGGCTACACCATGGTCGCGCTGTATTTGCGACACGGCGACGCGCGCGGCGTGTTGACCGCCGCCGATCACGCCGACCTCGGACGCGTGATCGCACCGGAGCTACGCGATCGCCTCGAGCGCGCGGCAAACGACAGCGACGCGGACGCCTGGGCGGATCTCTTTCGCTTCTTCGACTCTGCCTCGCATGCCGCCGACGCGGAGGAAATCGTCGACCATGATCTGATGGAAGCGGCGGCCTGGGGCGCCGCGGTCGAGCTCTTTCGGGCCGAACCCAGCTCGATGCGCGGCGCCGTGCCGCTCGCGACAGAGCTGGCGCAACGCGGGATGGCCGAGGTCGTGCCACTGGTGCTCGCGCCTGCGGTCGCCAAGGAGAGCTCGCCCGAAAACTTGAGCTTCGCGCTCGGCATCGTAGGCAAAGCATTGGTTGCCGAGGACGAGCTCGACCAGCTGACGAGCGCCCGACACACCTTCGAGAATGCGCAGCCGATCCTGATTCAAGCCGAAAGTAAGGCCAATCTGGGGCGAGTCAGCCCGAGCAGCGCGCGCCTGCGCTATGTGATGGGCGCGCTCGAAACACGCCACGGTGAGCTCACTCGTGCCTTGCCGCTGGTGCAGGCCGCCGCCCGCGCAGAACCGACGCTGGAAGCGCTGATGACCTTGAGCGCCATCGAGCGTCAGCAGGATCAAACGGCAGCGCTGTCGACTCTGGGCCAAGCCGTGGAGCTCGCCAAAGCAGCCAATGATCCGCTGGCCGAGACCGACGCGTTGAATATGGAGTTCGAAGTGTACCGCGACAAGGGCGACGCCGAGCACGCGGCACGCACTCTCGACAACGCTCTCTCGCGCGCCGTCGACGCCGAGAAGAGCGCGCGCCAAGGGGGTCCGACACAGGCGCGCTCGGAGCGACTGCTCGCGCGCATTCTCGAGCACTACGGTGATCAGCGCGCGACGCGTCGAGCCACTGAACGCGCCTACGACGCGTCGAGCTCGGACCCCAATCAGCTCACCGCGACCGTCTTGGACGCGGCCCGCCGAGCCCTGACTCACGCTGATCTCGGCGCGGCCCGTCGAGCCGCGCAGCGCGCGGTCGCCGCTGGGCTGGGCAGCGACGACTTGGTCTACGTCGCGCTTTGGCTGCAACTGGTGGAAAAAAAGCTGAACGTGCCCAGCGACGGTACGGTCGAAGAGGCCTACGCACAGATCGACGACAACGCGGGCTGGCCCGCGAAGCTGCGCGCGTGGGCGCGCGGCAAGCTCACGGATCAAGAGCTGGCGGGCGCTGCGCACAGCGCGTCCGAGCGCACGGAAGCGCTCTTCTACGCAGCCATGGGCAAGCTCCAGAGTGGCAGCGACACATCCAAGGATCTGGAACGCGTCGCGCAGAGTCCAGCGATCGACTTAGTCGAGGTGACGATCGCCCGTGACCTGCTGGCGATGCGCGCCAAGCCGGCGCCGGACTACAAGCTGCCGACGAACGTCGCGTTGCCTTGATGCGCTCAGACCTGTGGTTTGCGACCCAGTAACTTCTCGGCCAAATGATCGCCGAGCTCGAGGGCCATCAGCCGCTCGACCGCGGCTTCCTTCTCTTCGCGTTCACCCGGGTCGTACTGAAATTCGATACCCATACCGCTCGGGTTCGCCTTGGTCGCCTCTTCCGACGGCGTGGTCCAGATGACCTTACCGCGCAACCGCACGGGCTCGACCATATTGGGCACCCCGAGCGCGAACACGAATTCCGTACCGATCGGCAGGGGCTTGTCGGTGCCGATGAAGGTCCCACCTCGCGAGATGTTCTTCGTGTAGTCAGCGAAGAAGGTATTGAGGCGCTTGTATTCGACCTTGAGCTCGATGGGCGCACGGAAGGCATAGCGCCGGTCATCATCTTCGTTAGAGCTCATTATTTCCGAGGCTAGTATTCCGCGCGGCTCCGGCCAAGAGTGGTAGCGATCTGGGGAAAACTCGCGGCGAAAATGCTACTACCTGCCAGTGCGCGACCCCTATGAAGTGCTCGGCGTCAGCCGGGAGGCGTCGGAAGCCGAGATCAAAGCGGCTTTCCGCCGGCTGGCCGCGATCCATCACCCGGACAAGAACCCTGATGATCCCGAGGCGGGCACGCGCTTCAAAGAAGCAAACTTAGCGCATCAGATTCTGAGCGATCGAGACAAGCGTGCGGCGTTCGATCGCTACGGCGAGGCCGCATTCCGCCCTGGAGGCGGAGCTGGCGGCATCGATTTCAGCGATTTAGCAGGCTTCGATGATTTGTTCGGAGATCTGCTGGGTGCCTTCGGCATCCGCACGGGGGATCGTGGCGACATCCGCAAGAATCTGGAATTGAGCTTCGAGGAGGCCGCGCTCGGTTGCGAGCGCGAGGTGAGCTACGAACGCATCGACACCTGTGAAACGTGCGCGGGGCGCGGGGCCGAACCCGGCACGCGAGTGGATACCTGCTCGGCTTGCGGCGGGCGCGGGCGGGTCCGGTTTCAGCAAGCTCTGTTTCCGATCGCAGTCGAACGCCCATGCTCGCGCTGCCGCGGCACGGGCCAAATCGTGCTCACGCCGTGCCGAGTTTGCGCTGGGCGTGGGCTCGCCAAGAGTGAACGCACATTAGCCGTAGAGATCCCCGCGGGCATCGAAGACGGCGCCACACGCACGGTAAACCAAGCGGGAAACCGCGTGCGGCAAGACAAACCCCCCGGCAACCTGGAGCTCGTCATTCAAGTCGCCACGCATCCCTTCTTTCGCCGCGTCGGCGAGGACGTCGTGTGCAAAGTGCCCATCACTTTCGCGCAGGCGGCTCTGGGCGGCGAGATCGACGTGCCGAGCTTGGCTGGCAAACTGAAGGTCCGGGTGCCGCCCTCCACTCAATCGGGCGCTGTGCTCCGAGTACGCGGCAAAGGGTTTCCGTATCGCATCCGCGGCGGGCGTGGCGATCAGCTGGTCGAGGTCAACGTGGAAGTGCCGTCCCATTTGAGTGCTCGAGCACGGGAGCTGATCGAGGAGCTCGGACGGGAGCTCGGCGAGGACGTGCAACCACAACAGCACAGCTTCCTCGAAAAGTTACGAGGGCTCTTTGGCTAAGCCGGTTCATCTCGCGCGCGCCGTCACTTTCGATTTCGGGCAAACACTGGCCGAGCTCGATCATGATTTCTTGGCGCGCCGTGTCGAAAGCTTCGGAGCGACGCTCGACGCAACGGGCTCACGCGCGGCCTCGGTTTTGGCTTGGCGAGCCTATGGCGCGGCCAAGTCACTCGGACACGCGCGTGCCTGGCAAGCGATGATGCTCGAGCTTTTGCGCGGCGGAGGGCTGCTGGCAGAAGACGGCTCGAACGAGCCCGAATACGCCGAAAAAATCGCGCGTTCGCTGTGGGACGCACAGCCCAACACGAACCTGTGGCGAAAACCGATTGCAGGCATGTTCGAGCTCGCACGCGAGCTGCAAGCGCAACACATTCCGATCGGCATCATTTCGAATTCGGAGGGTCGGCTCGCGGAGTTGTTGGAGCAGCTCGGCCAATCCACGCCGTTTCAGGTCGTCGTCGATTCGGGTCGCATCGGCATCGACAAGCCCGACGCGCGAATCTTCGAGCAAGCGTCACGAGCCCTCGGCATTCCGCTTTCGGACATCGTGCACGTGGGCGATTCGTGGGAAGCGGATGTCATCGGCGCGCTGAATGCGGGCGCGCGCGCGATCTGGTTTGCACCGGATGACGACCGCGTGCTCCCCGCCGGAGTCGCTGCGTGTCGCGACGCGGTCGAGCTGCGCCGTGTGCTGAAACAAAATTTCGACGGCGCGCTGAGCTGAACTTTCGGCCGCAATTCGACGCCAAAAACGACCCATTTGCACAGGAGATCAGATGAAAGACCGCAAAATCGGGATGCTCGGCTCGGGCAACATGGCAGGCGCGATGATTCGCGGCCTGCTCGCGTCCAAGAGCCTCTCGCCCGAACAAATCCGCGGCAGCGACGTGCGCGCTGAGCACCTCGCGGAGCTCGAGAAGACCTACGGCATCAAGACCCACACCAGCAACACCGAGCTCTTGGCTTGGGCGAACGTCGTCGTGCTGGCCGTAAAGCCACAAGTGATCGACCGCGTGCTGGACCAGCTCGGGGGTGATCTCTCGTCTGACACACTGGTGATTTCGGTCGTCGCTGGCGTGCCGATTCGCTCGATCGAGGCGCGCCTCCCGGCGGGAGCGCGTGTGGTACGCGCCATGCCGAACACCGCCGCGATTGCCCTGGCCGGCGCAACCGGCATCGCGCCGGGCACGCGCGCCACGGCGGAGGACGTCAAGTTCACCAAGGCATTCTTCGACGCCGTCGGCCGCTCCGTGGTGTTGGACGAGTCCTTGATCGACGCGGTAACCGGGCTTTCAGGCAGTGGCCCCGCATACATCATGCTGATCATCGAAGCCTTGGCCGATGGCGGCGTGAAGGTCGGCCTGCACCGAGAAACGGCGCTGCTTCTAGCCGCGCAGACGGTATACGGCTCGGCCAAGCTCCTGCTCGAGACGGGCGAGCACCCCGGCCGACTCAAGGACATGGTCACGAGCCCCGGTGGCACTGCGATCGCGGGCCTGCACACGCTCGAATCTGGCGGACTGCGGCGGACGCTGATCGACGCAGTCGAAGTGGCTACCAAGCGCGCCGTGGAGCTCGGTGAGGCGATGGCCGCAAAGCTCGAAAAGCGCTAGCGGCCCGCGCACGCCGCCTGCGCCGAGAGACCGCACAAAAAAAATAGTGTCCGCGCAAAGGGGCCGGGGGGGGGACAGCCTCGCTCTACGCGGACGCAATATTCGTAGCAGCTGAAACCTCGAAAGGCAAACTCGAGTTTCATTCAAAATTGTCTCGCTCACAGCCATTTTCTCGATGAATCGGCAGCATTTCAGATCTGAAATGGCAGTGCCTGATAACATCTCGGGGTGAGACGTTTGGGCTGCCGGCTGAACGCTCTAGACGCCCGTGTACGCGAGTGAGGCGTCCGTTACTGCGTGCACGTAAACCCCCAGCGTCGACCTTCCGGCCGACGTTCCGAGACTGCG
>DATHOI010000929.1:0-2567 GCA_035485095.1 Polyangiaceae bacterium
GTGTCGTCTCGTACGCCGAGCTTTTGCCAGAAGTCTCGATCCGACCAATCGGTCGCGCGACGCTGGCCGGGATTTGAGCGCGACCCTAAGGACTCAAGCGCGCCGCTGCACGACCATTTTGCGCGGGACCATGCCGCTTTGCTCGGCCACCTTCTTGGCCTCCTTCTGCAGCAGCGGATGGGTGCGCTTCATCATGAACCCACCGAGCAGCCGGAAGTCGAGCTGCACCAGCTTCTTCAGGACGCGCCGCATGCCCTTCACGTCATTGGTGTGGGCGTAGCCATAGGCCATCGCCCGGTACAACTGCGGGCGCAATTTCTCGTACTCAGCGTCTTCCGGATCGAGCAGGGCCAGCGTTTCGACGCTCTTTTTGGCGTTACCGGTGCGAGCCCAAGCTTCGGCGCAGACGGCCGTCAGCATGGCGCGTGTCTTCGCGTCGCGTTGCCGAGTCAAATCGATATTGTCGACGAGCTGGCGCGCCGGCCCCACATCGCCGAGCGTCAAGTGAATCATCGCGCGTTGCGCGCGCGTCTCATCGGCGACTGGTCCGAGCACCTTGCTGAGATCGATCTGTTCCAGCGTGCTGAGCGCTTTCTTCGGATCATCCTGCATCTCGAGCTGCGCTTTGGCGAACACCGCAGTCGGATCGTTCTTCTTGTACGTTGCGTCGAGCTGCGCGAGCGCAGCCTTGCGGTCCTCCGCGGACTCGACACCGCTCAAAATGCTGGCCACGCCGCGCGCCTTCTTGGCCTGGCGCGTGACCCAGATCACCACCGCCAAGGCGAGCGCGCTGATGATCGCTGGAATGCTGATCATCACGATACGCAGCGTCGGTGTTTGCGTGAAGGCCGCGATCGAGCCGCACAAGACCCAGGAGCCGACCACCGGAATCGCCAGGCGTCCGAACATGCCCTTCAGTTGATCGGAGCCGACAGGACTCTCCATGGCGTTGACTTTCGGCCCCGCTGGCTGAGGCTGAGCCTTGCCGTCCGCGTGCCGTTCCGCCTGTCGTTTGAGCTTCCGAGTTTCGCGTGCCACGGGGTCGATATAGCTGGGGCTCCGGGGTGGAGCAAGGCTTGCCCGACCCGAAACTCAGCGCGCGCCGGGCAGCAAACTGTCCGGCGGCGCGTCCGGCATGGCCTCGAATCGAAAATGATTGAATACCCCCTGTGCGATCGACAGCACGGGCACACCGAGGAGGGCCCCCCAAATCCCAAAAAAGTGCTCCCCAGTGATCAACGCGAGCACCACCAACACGGGATGGATCTTAGCGGCCGCGCCGATGATTTTCGGATTCAGTAGGTTGGCCTCGATCTGATGAATTCCGACGATCCAGATCAAAACCGACAGAGCCGTCCAAAGTCCTTGCGTGAGGCCGATCATCACCGCCGGAATGGCGCTCAAGATCGAGCCGAAGATCGGCACGATACTCATCAAGGCCGCGACGATAGCCAAAATCGGCCAATACTTGAGGCCGAACAGTGCAAACCCGATCGCCGACAGTACGCCATTCACGCAACAGATCACGAGCTGACCGCGCACCACGCCTGCCAGGCCGCGATCCAAACGCGCCAGCAGCCGATCGAAGCCAATTCTCGAGCGAGGCGGCGGCAAGGAGCGGAAGAAGCCGACGATCGCCTCTCGCGTGTGCATGATGTAGCCGGCCACCATCAGCGTCATGAAGAGCAAGAAGATGCTGCGCGCGACGGTGCGGATCAAAGCGTGCCCGAGCAAAATTAGCTCGAATGCGTTGCGCTTCACGTAACCGATCGCTTCATCTACGCCCTGATTCGTGAGCTCGGCCACGCTGAAGTGGTCGATGGGCTTGTCGAGTGCTGGCCCGACGCGCCAATGACCTGGCCCGCGCTGCACGACGTCGATTCCCCGACCCACGTCGATCTCGAGCACACCGTCGGGGCGACTGTGCACCTCGAGCGCGGCAGCGCGCTCCGCCGCCGCTGCCAGAGGTTCCACCGGCTTCGAACGGCGATGCTCGAAGCTCTGCACCCAATCCTCGACACGCGGGCCCCAGTTCTTCGACGTGTTGTCGAGCAATGCTGGCGCGTCGCGCGTGAATTTCACGGCTTCGGCGTAGATGCGCGGCGCAATCGCGGCGATCGCGAAATAGATCGCGCTCAGTGTAACCGCGTAGACCAGCAGGATGGCGGCGGGCCGCGGCACTCGAGCACGCTCCGCGCGGGCGACCAACGGCGTCAGCACGTACGCGATGATCAAACCCAGAAAAAAGGGCAAGAGCACCTCGCTCGCCCAGATCACGAAGGCAACGAGGAACGCAGCGCTGACCGAAAGAAACACGATCCGCGCTCGAGTCCAACCGCCGACCCCACGATTGAGCGGAGGCTCTCTTAGACTGACGGGGCTCGTCACTTCAGCGCACCAACCACGACCTTCCACATATCGTCGAAAATTGACGCGCGCAAGCCTGCGGGCCGCACGATTTGGAAAGCACAAAACCAATCGAGCCCGAGCGGGCGACTCACGTCGTCCACCCAGGCTCGCCTGGCTTCTACTCAGCGAGACTCAGTTCGTGTCGCTGTCTTCCGTCG
>DATHOI010000930.1:0-9952 GCA_035485095.1 Polyangiaceae bacterium
CCCCACAACATATCGTAGGGTTCGCCGCTTAAGTGAACGGCATTGTGTTTAAGTCTAAACTTCAGATTTGAAATGAAACGGCGCCGCCGACCCCGGCAGAAGTCCAGCTCGCGAATCGCCTAGCCGGGCTTCAATCTCGGCCAACCGACCCTCGGTCGCCCCCGCGACCTCGGACGTGTCGCCTAGGTTGCCCACGTGGGCGATACCCGCGATGTGGGGCCTCCGCGGACGGCGCGGGCGCCGGACGCTTGGGGGCCCTGGCGCGCGGAGCGCCTTTTGGCGCGAGCACGCCAACCGGCCGCGCTGTCGAGCGCTCGGGGCAACATTATGAAATTATGGGATATTACTAGGTGCCTTGACTCAGGGCGGGAGAAGCATCAAAAGAGCATCCGCGCATCAAGGTAAACGGATAGATGGCCCTTTCGCACTACGTCGAGACGCTCAATCTGTTGGGCGACGAGAGCCGGATTCGGTTGTGCGCGCTGCTGCGTGAACGGGAGTTGTGCGTTTCTGATTTGGTGCGCGTGACGGGCATTGCGCAGTCGCGCGTTTCGACGCACCTCGGGCGGCTGCGCGAGGCGGGTTTCGTCTGGGATCGCAAGCAGGGTACGCAATGTTTTTACGGGCTCGCACTCGATACCTTGCCGGACACCGCGCGCGCCGTGCTGGATGAAGCGTCGAAGTCTGCGGATCCCACGCTGCTCGGCGATCAAAAGCGGCTGCATGAGCTCGACAACGAGCGGCGCGGCGGCTTACCGGAGTCGGCGTCGGACGAGCTCGAGCGTTACTATTCGCCAGGGCGTACCTGGCAGTCGCTCGCGGTGGGCATCGCCGCGCTGCTCAAGCTCGGCGACGTGCTCGACGTGGGCTCGGGGGATGGCGCTGCGGCGGCCTCCTTGGCGCCGTATTGCACGTCGCTCACCTGCATCGACACGAGCGCGCGCATGATCGAGGCCGCCAAAGAGCGCCTCGGTAAATTGCCGCACGTGACGGCGCGCGTCGCGGACGTGCACGAGCTGCCGTTTGCGGCGGCTTGCTTCGATTCCGTATTGATGTTTCACACGCTGACCTACGCGGAACGGCCCGTGCTGGCTCTGGCTGAATGCGCGCGTGTGCTGCGCCCGGGCGGGCGCTTGGTCCTGCTCTGCCTGAATGAGCACCAACAGCACGAGGTGACCGCGCGTTACGGCGAGCGTCACCCGGGTTTTTCCCCACAAAACGTGCGCGAGCTCCTGTCCGGCGCCGGCCTCGCCGTCACCGTTTCGGAGATTGCCTGCCGCGAAGCCAAAAAACCGCACCTTGAAGTGGTACTGGCCATCGCCGACAAACCGGCTGCGCCCACGGCAAGCCTCCCAGCCAAGAGAAGTAAGCGCCTCGAGCCGAGCTGAGCTGAGCCTTTCGAAGATCGAACATGTCGCACGAACACCCCATTCAGAAGCTACTCCGAGACCGAATCGCCATCATCGACGGCGCGATGGGCACGACCATCCGCACCTACGGGATGACCGAGGCCGACATCCGCGCCGAACGCTTCAAAGATTCGAAGAAGGATCTGCTGAACAATGGCGATCTGTTCTCACTCACGCAACCGCAGATGATCTGCGATATCCACCGGCGCTTTCTGGAAGCTGGCGCGGACATCATCGAGACCAACACGTTCGGCGCGACGAGCATCACCCAGAGTGAATTCTTCGTCGACGACCCGCGCGAGCACGGCGGTCGGAAAGATCCGGAATTTTATCAGAAGATCATCGACGACAAATTCCTCGGGGACCTGGCTTGGGAGATCAACGAGCAGTCGGCGCGGCAGTGTCGTGAGTGGGCAGACCGCGTCGCGAACGCCGACGGCAAGCCGCGCTTCGTGGCGGGCGCGATCGGCCCGCTCACGGTGTCGCTATCCAACTCGCCGGACGCCGACGACTCGGGCTTCCGCGTCGTCACCTTCGATCAGGTCAGAATTGCCTATATTCAACAGATCCGCGCGCTGATAGCGGGCGGCTCGGACGTGCTCCTCGTGGAGACGATCTTCGACTCGCTCAACGCCAAAGCCGCGCTAGTCGCGATCCGTGAGGTGTTCGACCAGGACAAGATCGAGCTGCCGATCATGATCTCGGCCGCGGTCGGCCGCGGAGGGGAGACGATGATCTCGGCGCAGACCATCGAAGCGTATTGGAACGCGGTGAAGCACGTGAACCCGATCTCGATTGGGCTCAACTGTTCACTCGGCCCAGATCTGATGTATCCGTTTTTGGCCGAGCTCTCGGAAAAGTCGAGCACGGCGATTTCGTGCTACCCGAACGCGGGCTTGCCGAATCCGCTGTCGGTTACGGGCTTCGACCTAGAGCCGCCGGACATGGCGCGCTATTTGGGTCAGTTTGCGGATGGCGGACTGATCAACATCGCCGGCGGTTGCTGCGGCAACACGCCCGAGCACATTGCGGCGATCGCCAAGGCGCTCGAACACCGGCCCCCGCGCCAGCTCGGGCCGAAGCACGCTTCGCCCAGTGAGGTGCCGGCGAGCGTGTCCACACCCGTTGCGAAAGAGCCCGAGCGCCCGTTGCGTTTGTCCGGTTCGCAGCCGTTTACCCAGCAAATCGGCGTGTACATGATGCTCGGCGAACGCACCAACGTCGCCGGCTCGCCGAAGTTCGCGAAGCTGATCAAAGAGGGCAAATTCGAAGAGGCGGTGAGCGTGGCGCGCCAGCAGGTCGAAAACGGCGCCAACGTGATCGACATCTGCATGGACGAGGGCATGATCGACGGCGTAGCGGCCATGACGCGCTATCTGCAGCTGCTCGGTAGTGAGCCGGAAGTCGCCAAGGTGCCGTTCATGGTCGACTCCTCGAAGTGGGAGGTGATCGAGGCTGGGCTCAAGTGTTTGCAGGGCAAAGGCATCGTGAACTCCATCTCGCTCAAGGAGGGCGAAGACAAGTTCCGTCAGAACGCGCGCACCGTGCTGAAATACGGCGCGGCCGTGGTGGTGATGGCCTTCGACGAGCAAGGCCAAGCCGCGACATATGAAGACAAGATCCGCATCTGCACGCGTGCGTACAACATCTTAGTGAACGAGCTCGCGTTCCCGCCGGAAGACATCATCTTCGATCCGAACATCCTCACCGTTGCGACCGGTATGGAGGAGCACAACAATTACGCGCTGGACTTCATCAACGCCACGCGCTGGATCAAACAGAATTTGCCGCACGCCAAGGTCAGCGGCGGGGTCTCGAACATTTCCTTCAGCTTTCGCGGCAACAACAAGGTGCGCGAAGCCATGCACTCGGCCTTCCTGTACCACGCCATTCAAGCGGGCATGGACATGGGCATCGTCAACGCCGGCATGCTCGAGGTGTACGAGGAGATCGAGCCCGAGCTGAAGCTGCTCGTCGAGGACGTGCTGCTCAATCGCCGTCCGGACGCGACCGAACGCCTGGTCGATTTTGGCGAGAGGCTGAAAGCGGAAGCCGCGGGCTCGACTGCGGGTGCCACTGAAAAGAGGGCCGAAGAGTGGCGCAACGGCACGGTCGAAGAGCGGCTGTCGCACGCGCTCGTGAAAGGCATCGACAGCTACATCGACGCAGACACGGAAGAAGCGCGCGCCAAGCTCGGTCGGCCATTGTCGGTGATCGAAGGCCCGTTGATGGACGGCATGAGCGTCGTCGGGGATCTGTTTGGCGCGGGCAAGATGTTTTTGCCGCAAGTCGTCAAATCAGCCCGCGTGATGAAGAAGGCCGTCGCCTACTTGTTCCCATTCATGGAGGCCGAGAAGGCCGAGATGGCTGCTGCGGGCCAAGTCGTAAAAACGCAGGGTAAAATCGTGCTCGCCACGGTGAAGGGAGACGTGCACGATATCGGTAAGAACATCGTGGGCGTCGTGCTCGCCTGCAACAACTATGAAGTGATCGACATGGGCGTGATGGTGCCCTGTGAAAAGATTTTGGAGCGCGCCAAGGCGGAGAAAGCGGACCTGATCGGCTTGAGCGGTCTCATCACGCCCTCGCTCGACGAGATGACGCACGTAGCGCGCGAGATGGAACGCCAGGGTTTCAAACTGCCGCTCTTGATCGGCGGTGCGACGACCAGCAAGGCCCACACGGCCGTGAAAATCGCTCCGCACTACAGTGAGCCCGTGGTGCACGTGCTCGACGCGAGCCGCGCGGTGCCCGTCACGACCAGTCTTTTGAGTGATGAAGGCAAGCCCGCGTTCGTGGCGCAGCACCGCATCGAGTACGAGAAGCTGCGCCGCACCCATGCCGCACCCAAACAGAAACTCTTGCCCATCGCGCAAGCGCGCGAGCACCGCACGCCCATCGAGTGGCGCGCGGAAGACGTGCCGACGCCGGAATTCACCGGCGTGCGCGTGTTGAATGATTTTCCGCTGGCCACCTTGCGCGACTACATCGATTGGACGCCGTTCTTCCACACCTGGGAGTTGAAAGGCGTTTATCCGCGCATTTTCGAGCATGAAA
The DNA here is from genome assembly GCA_035485095.1 of Polyangiaceae bacterium. Lineage (GTDB taxonomy): Bacteria > Myxococcota_A > Polyangia > Polyangiales > Polyangiaceae > PMG-095. The sequence continues at coordinate 4,467 of DATHOI010000930.1, forward strand.
AGTACGGTGAGCAGGCTAAGCAGATCTTTGCGGAGGCGAACTTGCTGCTCGATCAGATCATCGAGCAAAAACTGATTGCGGCGCGTGGCGTATATGGCTTCTTCCCGGCCAACGGCGTCGGTGACGACGTCGAGCTGTACACGGACGCGTCGCGCAGCGCCGTGCTCGATCGCTTTCACTTCTTGCGTCAACAGGCGCAGAAGGAACCCAGCGACACCTGCAAGTCACTGGGCGACTTCATCGCGCCGAAGGCGACGGGTCTGGCCGATCACATCGGCGGCTTCGCCGTGACGAGCGGCATCGGCTTGAAGGAACTGTGCGACAGGTTTCGCGCGCAGCAAGACGACTACAACGCGATCATGGCTGAGGCGATCGCGGACCGGCTGGCAGAGGCGTTTGCCGAGTACCTGCACAAGCGCGTGCGCGACGAATGGGGCTACGGCCGCACCGAGGATCTGAGTAAGACGGAGCTCATCTTCGAAAAATACCGCGGCATTCGCCCAGCTGCGGGTTACCCGGCGTGCCCCGACCACACTGAAAAAGGCACGCTCTGGCGGTTGCTCGACGTAGAAAAGAACACCGGCATGCTGATCACCGAGTCATACGCGATGTGGCCCGGCTCCAGCGTGAGCGGGCTCTACTTCGCGCATCCCGAATCACGCTATTTTACGCTCGGCAAGATCGAGCGCGACCAAGTCGAGGACTATCACACGCGCAAGGGGCTGACCGTGGCCGAGGTCGAGCGTTGGCTCGGGCCGAACCTGAACTACGATCCCGCTTCTTGATGATCACGCGCCCCGCCGAAGAGCGCCCAGCCTTCGGCGTCGCTGCCGTTCAATCAATCTGCTTGAGCAGCACGACGGAGTAACCCACGGCGACCGTCCGCCCGGCGTTGCGATACGAGTGCCGTTGGTCGCCGCGAAATACGACGACGTCGCCTTCTTTCATTGGAAAGGACTCGCCGGACGCCACGAGCTCGATTTCCCCTCTCTCGCAGCTCAAGTACTCGCGCGTGCCGGGAGTGTGAGGGACACCGATCATGCGGCTGCCCAGTGGAAGCTCGAGCCGCTCGATCTGCGTACCCGGAATCTTGTCCGGCAAAAGCGAGCTCACCTCGACATTTCCCCGGATCTTCCAGGGCAACGTTCCCTTCGGGTAGAGCCGGGCGCTGGCCCGCGGTTCTGCCACGATCTCCTCGAGTGAAACTTGAAGCGCGCTGCACACCGCGTGAAGGACGGTCAGCGTCGGGTTACCTGAGCCTGACTCCAAGTGGGACCAAGTGGCTCGCGGCAGCCCCGACAGCTTGGCCATCTGCTGCTGCGTGAAGCCGCGCGCCTGGCGCAATTCTCGGATGTTGTGCGCGAGGCGCGCCGCCAGATCGCTCATGAATTGGCATTCTGACAATATATTGTCAAAAATTCCAATCTGCCGTCTTGGGCGCCTACATTCCTGGAGAAAGGTCAGGTAGTCATGGACATTTCAGGAAAGGCGGCGCTGGTTACGGGGGCGAGCCGAGGGCTCGGTGAAGCGTTGGCGGTGGAGCTCGGGCTGCGCGGCGCCAAGGTGGTGCTGGTTGGCCGCTCGCGGCAGTCACTCGAGCCTGTGGTGCGTCGTATCGTCGAGCAGCGCGGCGAGGCGTATGCGCTCGAGGCAGATATGGGCGCGAAGACTGACATGTACCCGCTCGCAGGGGCAGCGACCGCGCTGGTCGGACCCATCGATATCCTAATTCACAACGCGAGCGAGCTCGGTCCGACTCCGCTTCGGCTGCTGCTCGACACCGAGTGCGAGGACTTGGAGCGCGTGCTGGCCGTGAATTTGCTGGGTCCGTTTCGGTTGAGCAAGATCATCGCCGGATCCATGGCGCTCCGGCGGCAAGGCACGATCGTGCACGTGAGCTCGGATGCGAGCGTGAGCGCCTACGAACGTTGGGGCGCGTACTCGGTCTCCAAGGCCGCGCTCGATCACTTGGCGCGGCTCTGGGCGGCGGAGCTCGCCGGGCATGGCGTGCGCTCGTTTAGCGTCGATCCGGGCGAAATGGATACGGAGATGCATGCCGCCGCCTTGCCCGAGGCCGACCGGGCGCTGCTCGCGCGTCCGGTGGACGTTGCGCGCGCCATCGTGCAGCTAGTCAGTGCGGATGCGACGCCCAACGGTGGCCGCTTGGAAGCGAGCGGAATCGGAGCTGAATCATGAAAGCCGCAACGGCACCGCGCAGCGCACTAAACCGCGAGCGGCTGCTCGTGGTCGACCCGGCGAGCGCAGCCTTCTCCGACTTTTCGATCACGGACTTGCCTCGCTTCCTCAACGCGGGTGACACGCTGGTGTTGAACGACGCGGCGACGCTGCCCGCCTCACTGCGCGTTGCCGAAGATCTCGAGCTGCGGCTCATGTCCCGTTTGGATGACGGCACTTGGCTCGCGCTGGCTCTCGGTCGAGGCGATTCTCAGGAGCCCACCGAGGCGCGCGGCGAGCCACCACGCCTCGACGCGGGCGCGCACCTGGATTTCGGGCACGGGCTCAGCGCGCGCGTGGTGTCCGTCGACGCGCGGTTTTGGCGTGTGGTGCGCATCGCCTTCGAGCAAGAGCAGAGTGAGCTGTGGCAGGCGCTGTATCGAGCTGCCAGGCCGATTCAATATGCGTATTTGGACCGCCCGCTTTCGTTGTGGGACGTGCAAAACCGCTATGTCGCGCGCCCCTGGGCGTTCGAGGTGCCGTCCGCCGGCAAGCCGCTCAGCTTCGAAACCTTGTTTCGCGTTGAAGCGCGCGGCGTGACGCTTGCGCACCTGACGCACGCGGCGGGTCTGTCGTCGACTGGCGATCCGCTGCTCGACGCGCGTTTGCCGCTCGCCGAACGTTACGAGATTGACGAGCATAGCGTGGCGCTCGTCAATCAGAGCAAGGCTCGCGGCGGGCGCGTGCTGGCGGTGGGCACGAGCGTCACTCGTGCGCTCGAAGCGGCTGGCGAGAGCGGCGTGCTGCGCGCTGCTTCCGAGCGAACCGCGCTGCTTCTGGGCCCAAACTCGCGCTTGCATATCTGCGATGGGCTACTGACCGGTCTGCATGAACCGGGCACGAGCCACTATGCGCTGCTCGAGGCGTTCGCGCCGCGCGCCGTGCTCGACCGCAGCTTTCAGCACGCCGAACGCGAGGGCTACCTGCAGCATGAGTTCGGGGATTCTTGTTTGATTCTGCGTGGTGCACTGGGTCAGGCGCCTTTAGCGAGCTGGGCGGCCTGAGCTCGCCTATTTGTCGCTAAATGCAGGCTTGAATATGTGGTTGACAGCATATGCTGCTGGCGTAATGCTTGGGGCATGTTCGAGATCAAGCCGAGCTCCGAGTTCAGCGCCTGGTTCGAATCCCTGAGCCCCGCCGTCGCCGAAGAAGTGGCCTGCTCGCTGGATCTTCTGGCGGAAGTGGGCACCGCGCTCGGTCCGAGTCACGCCAGCCGCGCGCTGCTTTGGTTCGATGGCGTGGGGGACGGCATCCCTGAGGGGTTCGAGCGCAGCCGCCAGCTGATCGTCGCGCGCGAGGCCTTCGTCGCGGGTTACGACGCGCAAGAGTTGCTCTTGTGGCAGCGCGAGGTCGTGCGCTGCCTCGAGTCCGAAGCGTTTCGGCAGCGTCTCGCTCAGCTCGAGCCCGCAGCCGCGAGCTCGGCGCTGAACGCGGTCGAAAGTTTGAAGCGGCGCCTTCATGCGGCGCGTGTGCGCATCGGTCTCGAAGCACAGGAGATGTCCGCACCCGCTTCCGGCAAATGGACTGGCGGGCTCACGCCCCGCGCGGGGCGTGCGCTTCGCTATCGCTTCGGGCTGGTCGAAGCGCCAGAAGCGTCGCTGGCGAGCTCGTTGAAGGACGGCCTATTCGATGTGCTTCGCTTGGTCGGGTTGGAGCCGACGCAGCTGATGAACTCGGCGAGTGGGCTGTGTGAGCTCACCATCGCCAGCACGGAGCCGCGGCTCCACGTGCTGTTCGGGCTCGACGCACCTGCGCAGCGCATCGTCGTCCTACTGGGCGAACCGCTGACCCGTTCTTACTATGGGGACTCGGTGAAGCTCGCGGAACAACGTTGGCAAGAGTACTGTTCGGCGGACGCAGAGCAGCTCGCTTCGCTTTGAAAAACGGCATCATGAGCAAGACTTGGAAGTCACTGAAGCAGTCTCGTCTGTCCCCGGAGGCGGAAGCGCGGGTGCGCGCTCGCGTTCACTCACGGGTGGAAGAGCTCACGCTCAAGGCCATTCGCCAAGATCTCGAGCTCACCCAAACCGAGGTCAGCCGTTCCGCGGACATGACTCAGTCGGAGCTGTCGCGCCTGGAGAAGCGCACGGATCACCTGACGTCCACCTTGCGCCGCTATGTCGAAGCGTTGGGCGGCAAGCTCGAGATCACTGCGGTTTTTGGTGAGCGGCGCGTGAAGCTCAAAGGCGGGTAGCGCGAACGAGGCGGCGTCGCCCGATCCGCCGTCCGAGCACGAGCAGCGGAAGAGCGAGCCACAGCGCCGAGCGCTTGGGGCGGTGCGTTGAGCCGAAGCTGCATCCTCCTGAGTCGCTCGAGCTGTCACCGTTACTGGTGGGGCCCGCGTTGTTGCCCGCCGAGCTCGACGTGCCGGCTCCAGCCGAGCCGAAGTTCGCGCTGCCGCCATTGTTTGTCGCGCTGCCGCCATTGTTCGTCGCGCTGCCGCCATGATTCGTCGCGCCGCTCGTGCCCGAATTGGCTCCACCGACACTGCTGCCGCTCGAGCCGCCGCTCCCCGTAGCCGCGGGCGATCCGGCGGCGCCCGCGCTGGCTGTCACACCGCCCGCCCCTGCTGTGGCTGCTCCGCCCGCGTTCATCCCGCCCGGGCTCGCGCCCCCTGCGCTGTTACCGCTAGCTCCGCCAGCGCCCATGCCCCCAGCGCCGCCAGCACCGCTCGGACTCGTGCCTTCAGCCAGAAATTGAAAATCCCGAATCACGACCTCCACGTCGTTGCCATCCGAGGGCGGCGCGCCGAAGCACCACAAGTTGATCCCCACCGGCATGGCCTGCTGCGGAATATTCGTCGTCGGATTCGCGGGCGAATACGTCCACGTTTTTACGAGGTTGGCGGTGCTGTCGATGGTTTGAAAACCTGTCATCAGAAAGTCTTGAATGCTGGTCGTGTTCCAGATGAAGCGCGATGTCGAATCGGTGCCACCGTTGAGCGAGAACTTGTAACTGGTCTCGCCGATCGTGTTTCCGGAGCTGGGATAGTCCGTCCAATCACCGTTTACGCCGTCTGGGTGGCCCCAGAAGGAGTACTCGATATCGATTTCGTTGCTGCCGTCTTGGCCAATGCCTGCAGCTGGGCCGTACGGGAACATGCCCAACACCACGTTCTGATCGAAGCGATCGATGGGTCCGTCGACTTGCCACTGGTACGTGCCGAATCCGAGCAGATCCGTCGTAAACACCTCGGCCGCCGTCCAAGTGCCGGCGGTATTGGTGATCTTCAAATGCAGGTAACCACTGCT
>DATHOI010000931.1:0-5862 GCA_035485095.1 Polyangiaceae bacterium
AAGCCGTCGAGACTGGGCTAGCGGAGATCGTGCTCGATGACTTCACGCTAGAACCGACTACGGCTCATGCGATCTGGCCGTCCGGCTCGCGAACGCCGTCGCGCGTGCGACGGTTCGTCGACCTCTTGGTCCAACGGCTCAAGAAGGAAGTCATCTGACGAGAGCCGCGAGATGTCGGGCGAAATTCTTTCCACCCTGATCGAGCTTCAGGCAGCGGGAACCAAGCCCGCTGCCTCCGACGCGCGGCCGTTATTGAAGGTAAGTCGAGAAGACGAAGTCGTTCCCCTTCTCGGGCACGTGGCAGGAGAAACATTGTTTCACTGAGTCGTCGACGATGGGCTTCGCGGGATCACCACCTGGCCAGGCTTGGAATCCCCAGCCGCCCGTCGACGCGTATTTCTTGGAGTCCTTGCTCATGACGGTAAGGAACTTGCGGGGGCCCTGGTGATAGGCACCGTCGTCCACAGAAAACTCCCTGACATCGTCCACGAACACCGTACCATCTGGGTACGCCGCCGAGCCGCCGCGCTTCAACCGATCAAAGCCAACCGGGTTCACGTAGATGAGGTGGACACCGGTAATGAGCCCAGTTTTATTAGGCTCTTTCGTAATGAGCATGGAATTTACCAAGTACCCATGCTGGAAGTCCGTCGGAATCTTGGGCCCATCTTTGGTGCTCGCGAAGAGCGTTCCGGTCGCGACGAGTGCGCCTACGAGCGCTGTCGGTATGACCAGCCGCGGCTTCCAGGTATTGAAATGCTTCATGGCTTCTCCTGTCGTGCTGTCGGCTACTGCCCACGACGTACGCGCGCTTTGAACCATGCGGTTCTCGACCCACGCCTGCGTCCGCAGACCAACGAACACGGGAGAGACATATGCCGGCGCTCGTAGCTCCGGAAGACGTGCAGGTGTGGAGATACTCTTCCAAGGGTTGGAAGAATCCACCATGCAGCGGCAGCTTCCGCGTCGTCGGCGTGGTGCCCGTGCTCCCTCTGTTGCCACTAGCCGAGATCGAAGTGACACGCGCGTGTGACGCGCGCCTTCACGAGGCCTTTGGGCAGAGCCCCTGCTGCGCTGGCTCGGCTGGCTCGCGGCGTCAGAACTTGCTAGCTTATGCCGACTGGAACCGCTTTCAGCCACGGTCCTCTTCCTCCTCGCAGTTGAAGGGTTCGCGCCTGCACTCGCCGCGTTGATCAAACCCCTGGTGATTTTGATCAACGCGCCGGCTTGCGGGAATATCAGTACAGCCACTGCCCTTCACAGGATCCCAATGCGTACCATACCACTTCATTTTTGCGCTCTGACCGTCGCGTTCGCTCTCAGCGGCTGCAGTAGCTCGAGCGCGCCCCCCGTTCTGGACGGTGAAAATGGGCTAGCTGGTTCGACCATGAATGGCGGCGCAGCAAATGCCAGCGCAGGTGGAGCAGCGTCCGCGGGAGCAGCGAGCGGTGGCTCGAGCGCGGCCGGCGGTGCGAGCTTGGGCGGCGCGACGGCCACGGGCGCTGGCGGTGGCACAGCGGGTTCCGCGACGGGCGGCACGGCGGGTTCCGGGACGGGTGGCACCACCGGGTCCGGCGGTGCGGCGACGGGCGGTGCCGCGGGCGGCCTAGATTGTTCGGCGATGATGCCGACCGGTGGCACGCCGCACACTGGAGCCATGGCCAACGGCTCCGCCGACGGCCTCGGCTATGGCATCTGGTCGAACGGGAGCGGTGGAACCATCACCGTCTTCAACACCGCTCACGCGTTTAGCGCGTCGTGGAACAACGGGGGTGATTTCCTGGCCCATCTCGGCCTGGATTTCAACGGCGCCAAGAGTTACACGGCCTATGGCACGATCACGGCCGATATCGTCGAGACAAAGACGGGCAGCGGGGGCGGCTACTCGTCCCTCGGCATGTACGGGTGGACCCAAAAACCCTGCGTTGAGTGGTACATCGTCGACGACTCGTTCAACAAGATGCCGACGCAGAAGAGCAGCGTCACGACCACCATTGACGGGGGCACGTACTACTTGATCACGAACTCGACGAGCGGCACTGGAGGCAATGCTTGCGAGGCGGGTCATGCTGGCCCTTGGACCCAGATGTGGAGTGTGCGCTCGACGGCTCGCCAGTGCGGAGCGATCACCGTGAGCGACCACTTCGCGGCGTGGACGAAGCAGGGCTGGACGCTCGGGAACCTGACTTCGGTTCACATCAACGTGGAAGTCGGCGGTGGCATGGGAAGCATCGAGTTCCCCGTGGCAAACGTGACGACGTCCAGCAACTGAGTGCTGCTCGGCGAGGCGGTTCACGAGCCTTCGCTACGGCGGGGCCCGCGGCGTGAGGGCTGGCTGTCCGGCCGCGCCCAAGTGTGTCCCCGCGAGCTCGCTCACCGCACGAATCAGCTCCGGGAGCTCAATCGGTTTCGCGATGTGCCGGTTGAACCCCTCGACGAGCGCGCGTGTCCGATCGGCCTCGCGCGCAAAAGCAGTGAGCGCAATCGCGGGAATGGTGCTTTTCGCAGACGGCAGCGTTCGAATACGCCTGATCAGCGCGTAGCCGTCCTCACCCGGCATACCGATGTCAGACAGGATCACGTCGGGTGTATATGTTTCCAACGCCGCGAGCGCTTCCGCGGCGGTGCTCGCTAGGCGCGCCTCCATGCCCTCGCTTTCTAAAAGATGGCCAATGAGGTCTCTCGCGTCCGGGTCATCCTCGACGACCAACGCGCGAAGCCCTCGTAGTTCAGAGGCGTCGCTCTGCAGGGGGATCCCCTCCCTGACGCTAACAGGTGGGACCGGCGCGCCCGCTCCGGCCCATTTGTTTATTGGCAATCGCACGGCAAAAGTTGCACCCTGGCCTGCTCCTTGGCTTCGCGCCTCAATGACACCGCCGTGAAGCTCGACGATGTGGCGGGCAATGGACAGCCCAATACCGAGCCCCCCGTAGCGTCGCGCGACGCTGCTGTCGGATTGGCGAAAGGTATCGAAAACGTGAGGCAGAAAATCTGCTGTAATCCCGGCGCCGCTGTCTTGCACGAGGAGCTCCACGTCTGCGTCGATTGGGCGAAGCGCGATCGCTACCGTGCCGTTTCTGGGGGTGAATTTGATGGCGTTCGTCAAAAGGTTCCAAACTACCTGTTGCAGTCGGTCGCCGTTGCCGCGGAGCACGGCGGTCGAGTGCTGAATCTCTGCCTGGATCTGAATGTCCTTGGCGTCCGCTGCAGGGCGCACACTGTCGATCACCATCTCCACCAGGTTCGCGAAGTTCACGTCTCCTAACTTGAGTTGAACCTCTCCGACAATCACTCGGCTGATATCGAGTAGGTCGGCGATGAGGCGATCTTGGGCCTGAGCATTCCGCTCGACCACGGTGAGCGCGTGCTCACGCTTTTCATCGGACAGGGACCCTTCGCGCACGAGACGAATCCAGCCGAGAATGGCGCTCAAGGGTGTGCGAAGTTCGTGCGAAAGCATGGCAACGAACTCATCCTTGGCACGCGTGATGGCCTCGGCGCGCGAACGCTCCTTCTGGGAAAGGTCGTAGAGTCTGGCGTTGTCGATTGCGACGGCCGCGCGGCGCGCCAAGTCGATAGCGACGGCCAATTGCGCCTCGGTGTAGTGCCTTTTCGAGTCGCTGTATGAGAGGGTGATGGCACCGAACAGGTGGCCTTGCACCCGGAGGGGGAGGATCAACCACGAGCAAACGTCGAGCGCGCGAAGCAGTGCGAGGTGTTCGGGGCCTTGCGCGATCGCCTCGAGCAAGTCCGTATTCACGTCGGGGACGAACTCGGGTTCGCCCGAGCGTGCGACGTGCGGATAGCCACAACGCGCGTCGCTTGGGAACGGAAAGCGTTCGTAGATCTCTCTCACCAGTGCGATCTTGGATGGGTCGGTGTGCGCGACGCGCATTTCGTTCGCGGGTTGCCCGTCGAGTTGGACCGAGCACCAGTCGGCCAGGGTCGGCACGATCAGCGCCGTGAGGCGGCTCAGGGTCGAGCGATAGTCCAAGGACGAAGAAAGTAGCTGCCCCGCCTCCGCGAGAAACTCCAGATTCGCCTTTTGTGCACTCAGCTCCTGGTCACGGAACCTGCCGTATTCCTCGGCAGCTTCCGCAACTCCGACGCTCAGGCATTTGGCCAGAACGTCGAACTCATCGAGCGAGAATTGGACACCCGCGTGCTTGGCCGTCTGAACGATGCAGTGGCGCAGGATGCCGTACTCGCGGATCAGCGCATTCATATCGTAGCCTAAGCTCCAGCGCTGCCCGCCATGCTCGCGAGCGGTTCCGCTCGTATCGATCGCGTCCTGACTGAACCGTACCTCCTCGACACGCAACAGTTCACTGACGACATCGTCGAGAAATTTCGGGATGTGGTTAACCAGCAGAGGACGAGCCACGTCCGGTGGCGAAAGTTCTTTCCGGCGTACTTGCGCAACGAACCTGGCGAGGATTTCGTCTCGCTGCTCCCCGAGCACCTGCGCCAAGCTCGGGGCTGCATTGGGCGTCGGCATTCTTGCCACGGGACGCAACGATCATGCCCGCGGATCGTCGGCACATTCTCGCAATATAGCGATCGACAGCGAGGCATCTCGCTACGCCCGACAAAAAAATGACGCCGCAGCATTGAGGCTCCACGCCCAAGTCGAGAAGCAGGCGTTCTTGTGAGAGCCAGGCTCCTCCTTTTGCATGCCGTCGCGCGGAGCCAAAGCACACGAAGGAGCGCAGGATGACCGAAGCCGCAAACACGACACGTATTAGGGCGGCGACCAAGTTTATTGCGCCTTTGCCACGGAGGACATCGAGGCGGATCACGCCGCCCTGCGTGCTCGGGGCGTTACGGTGGAAGGCATCGCGCGCAAAGGGAAGCGCAGGACGGGGCTTATTTCGCTCGAGGTCAGCGTCGGGGATCCCGTGCAGTTCTTCTTCCGCGATGTCGACGGCAATCGCTTCCTGATCGTCGAGTCGCCAGCGCGCTGATCTCGTCTCCGCGAGTCGCCGATTCGATCTCGGCGACGTCTTCGGTTCGAATGAGCACGACGATGGACGAGCGCCGTGCGTGAGCGCTATGCCGTGCTGCAAAGTTGCCACAGCGAGATTGTATGTAACTGCGCACATCCGCTCAGCGATGTGGAAAGAGCCTGTGCGTCTCGCGTGCGGTGCAAGCGAAAGTCAGGCAGCATCAGATGTTTGGATGGAAGCTCGGGAAGTAGATACGGCATACGCACCTGCTTCGCTGGACCAAGCGTTGCCGCCGGTTGGTGTCCTGATCGTCGACGACCGAAGGGAGAACCTGCTCGTTCTCGAGTCGGTCCTCGAACCGCTCGGTCAACGGGTCGTCCGAGCGCAGTCGGGCCGCGACGCACTCCGCGCCGTCGTGGGCGAGAAGTTCGCGGTCATCCTGATGGACGTTCGCATGCCCGGCCTGGATGGTCTGGAGACCATGCGGCTACTCCGCCAGCAGGAAGGTCGCCGACGCGTACCGATCATCTTCATCAGCGCGGCGGAGGAAGAGGAGCAAGTCTATCGGGACCACTCGGCTGGCGCGGTCGACTACATCAGAAAGCCCATCAATGCCGACGCCCTCCGTTCGAAGGTGTCGGTGTTCGTTCATCTTCATCAGCACGAGCTCGCGCTCGAAGCCGCGCACGCTGAGGTCGAGCAACGCGTCGCCGAGCGGACCGCCGAGCTTGCGGAGGCGAACAGCGCGCTCGCGCGCGAAATCGTGGAAAGGAAAGCCGCCGAGCAGCGCCTGACGGAGCTGGCGTTTCGTGACAGCCTTACCGGGCTCGCGAACCGCTCGCTCTTCATGGTTCATTTGGAGCGCGCGCTGGGGCGGTCGCGGCGCCGCCCGGGGGAAGCCTTTGCAGTGCTGATG
>DATHOI010000932.1:0-3262 GCA_035485095.1 Polyangiaceae bacterium
CACCTCGACCACCCGGCGCTGACTTTCACCGCCAGCATTCAAGAGCTCGTTGCTGCGCAGGTCATCGCCACTGCAACCGGACTCCTCTCCTTTCGCGGGTTCCAAAGCGCTTGAGTCACCCAGCCTTCCCTCTCTTGCGACTTCGAGTTGCGACTGCGCTGCTTTGCATGACGCCGACTGTGCTGGGCAATCAAGCCGACTCGTCGCCAGAGCGCCGCAGTCCGATTCCGAAGGGGTGCGAGCAGCTGCTCGTCGTCAGGAGCGAGGGCTGGACTACGACGAGCGCGACCTTGCAGCGGTACGCGCGGGAAAAAGACGCCGATTGGCAAGCCGTCGGCGACGCGATCCACGTGAACGTCGGGCGGCACGGGATGGCCTGGGGTCGAGGGTTACACGACTCTCAACCTGGGCCGGCGAAGCTCGAAGGCGACGGTCGAACGCCAGCTGGCGTCTTCCCGGTTGGCGCTCTGTTCGGATACGCGGAGCAGCCGCCCGCAGACGCAGACACGGCGATGCCATACATTCACTTTCACGTCGGCACCGAGTGCGTGGAGGATCCGAGATCGCCTCTCTATAACCGCATCGTCGACACTGCGCCGGGAAGTCCGCTAATCCGCGCCGACGGCGTATTTCGGCTCGGCTTCGTCATCGACCAAAATGCTCCCGACACCGTCGCGGGCGCGGGCTCCTGCGTGTTCTTTCACGTCCAACGCGGCCCGAGTCAGGCAACGAGCGGGTGCACTTCGGCATCGTTTGCTGATGTCCAAGCGCTTGTGGGGTGGCTCGATGCGCGTGCAAGACCGGTCGTCGTCGAGTTGCCCGAGGGGGAGTACACGCGACTAAAGAACGACTGGGGACTTCCCTAGCGAGCCCCAAAACTGCGAACGCGCTCGTTGTCCCTGTCATGGTCTGTGTCGCGCGCTCGCCGCTAGCGCGAATTGAGAGCGGCGCGCTATGGAACGCTCACGACGACTCCGAGACAAAACCACGGCAGTGTGGGCTTGTAGCGCTCGAGGATCCGGGCTTGTTCGTTGAGGACGCTGGGGATCAACAGTTCGATATCCTGGTCGTCCGGCGTATCCTTGACCCGTTGCACCAGCATCCCTGTAATTGGCCCGTGAGTGGGACAGTTCTCGTACTCCTTAGCAGTGAAAGGGCCGCGCTCAAAGAAGGCCGCGTAGACTCCGTTGCTGCTCGCGCGCTCCTGCCACGAACCGTCGAGCAGTCGATGCCAGGCCCAACTATGCCCGCTTTTGTCGTATGGCTGCGCATAGGTGAACGCGCGCAAGGGACAAGACATCTCCTTTGCAACTAGAGCAATCTTGTCACCCGACGGGTAGTTGCACGTGATGCTGTCGAGCAACCCGCTGCGACCCCAGGGATACCAGACGCTGAAGGTTGCCATGTGATCGTCGCCGCAACCCTCGACCCGCTTTCCGGGCACTGCGTTGCGCGTAATGCTTCGCGCGTCCAGGCAAGTGACCGTCAGGAGATCGGTGTGGCCCACGCCCCACCAAGCCGCGAACACCGCACCCGCGCACAGCCCGAGCGAGGTTATGCCCGAACGACGCCGGGTCTTCGACGCCCAGACCAAGAGCTGTCGCGACAAGCGAGCTCTGCCGTCCGACGAATCGACGGACAAGCCAAAGACCGCGGCGAACAGCAGCACGCCGGACAGAACCGCTGCGCAGACCCGCGCGGTGCCCGGTTCAGCCACCGCGACGGCTGCTGCCGACAGCGCCGTCGAGAGCGTCGCGATCGCAAACGCCACGACGACGATCCAATTCGTCGTCGGCTTGCCACCTTGGACATCGTTCCCTGCCAACGCGCTCTCGCCCTCCAGTGCCACAGCGGTACCCTAGTGGAACCGGGAGAGAGCCGTGCGGAGATTCGTCCGAGATTTTTCGCGATGTCCTCGAGAGCCAGCAACGCAGCGCGCGCCGTCCTCATCGCCCTGCATGCGTCTGCAAGCACCGCCACGAGGTGGTGGCGAACTTCGCCGCCCCGCGAATGCGTCGTTCATCAGACGTAGACGAACGTGGAATAGCGCATGGGAGGCGCCGTTCGCGGTGTCCGTTGGTTGATGCGACGAGGGGCAGTTTGGTGGACGGGGGCTGCTGTGCCGCATCGACCGAATTGGAAGTCATGCGAACTACGACCAAAGAGAGCGGGCGGCTCAGGGATGGCAGTGGGATCGCCGTCGGTGACGACCCGCCTGCTGACTGTGAGTGCCCGCCACCAACGCTAGAAGGTTTTCGCGAATGCCTGAAGTGCGCGGGGCGGGACCCGATCAACGCCCACGGCGAGTGATCGCGGTCACCAGCGCGACCCGCGCGGACTCACTGGCCGGAAGCGCGCGCCCCGATGACATTACGAATGCCAGTGGTTATTTTGCTCGGATGAGTAAAGTAAACGGCGGAATTTTTGGGTCTTACGCAACAGTTGGCGCTCCGCGGCGACGAGCTGGCGGCAGCGTGGTTCTTTGGGTTCTCGGCGAGGTGTCGGACGACTGGAAACGCAACGAGCCAACCGTTCTCGTGCAGGAAGTTTCGAGCGGAGCGTTTCGCCATGTCGCGCTCAAGACGCTTCGGGTCGTCAATTCGCGGGTGTCGAGAAGCGAACGGATGCGCGCGCGTTCGCTGGCCACGCCGGCAAGCCAGGACGCGGCGGGAATCAAAGAGATAGCCGAATAGGTCCGGCGAGGTGATGGTGAGCTGGTGGTTTGGGACGGTCTTTCTGAGCACGCGCCGAGAGCTCGGAAGGCAATAAGCGACAGGCCGGCTAGGGCTGGCGCTTGCTGTAGTCCACGACGAGGGTGCTGCCCGACACGAGACCAAAATCGCGCAATTCGGTTTTGCGCATCCACTTGTCCAACGGCTTCGGCCCCGATTGTGCGTGGGGCGACGGCACTGCGTGAACGCGAGGCACGGGAGGCCCTTTCGAGAAGACCGTCAAATCACCCAATCGATCCTTAGCATCCACGAATTCTTGATGCGTCTGCGCCATGCCGAGCCCGTCGATAATTTCTACGTTGATGCGTATTAGCGCGTCTTGCAGGTGTTCAGCCAGGTGCAACTGCCCGGCGTTGAGTAACGCGACAACGTCGGGTGTGACTACGTAGACCACTACGCTGGGGAGCTTGGCAGACCGCGGCCTTTCTTTGACCCATTGACCGTAGGCACGCGCCATCTGTACGAGGGAAATCCACGGTCGGAACGCGCGACCTTGACCGGCCGACAGAAGTTGAACGTGAACTCTCGTC
>DATHOI010000933.1:0-2805 GCA_035485095.1 Polyangiaceae bacterium
ACGGTCGCGATGATGCACACGCGCCGTCATCACGGCGCGTTCGTGGCGGCACTTGCCCCTCCGCTAGGCCGTCACGTGATCGTCAGTCACGCAGAGACCAACATCACGGTCGACGACGACCGCCGCGTGTACCGCTTGGCGACCCACCAGTTCCCGAACGTCGCTCCTACGCCCGGTTACCGACTCTTGCAGAGCTTCGCTCAAGACCCACTGCCGCGCTGGACCTTTCGCTTGGGCACGCACACCCTCGATCGAACGATGTGCCTGGCGCGCGGCAAAAACGCGATGGTCATCGGCTACACCTGGCGCGGCAAGGTGCCGGCGCGCCTCAGCATGCGCCCGCTCATGCCGTTGCGGCCCGTCGATCGTCTCATGGTCGAGCACGGCGCGATGAATCAGGTAGTGGCCCTGCGCGGCGGCTCGGTCGAGGTACAACCGATCACGGAGCTCCCGCCGATCGCGTTTCGCCACGACGGCGTCTTCATGGGCTCGCCAGATTGGTGGCGCCGTTTCGAATACCTCGAGGATCGCGGGCTCGGTGCCGATTTTCAGGAGGACATGTGGACGCCTGGCGTGTTCGAGCTGCAGCTCGAACCGAATCGGACGGCGTACATCGTGGCAGCGGTTGGCGCGCTGCCGCACGCATCCCCCGCTGACTTGCAAGCCGAGGCCCGCGAGGCCTTGCTGCGCGAAGACCCCGGCCCCTCGCGTGCTCGGAGCGTGCGCTATTTGTTCGTTGCCGCCGAGCAATTCTGCGCGGACGCCGTAGAAGAACCGGTCATTTTGGCGGGTTATCCTTGGCACGCCGTGTACTCGCGCGATCTGGTGCTGTCTCTGGTGGGGCTCCACTTGGTGCGCGGCCGGTTGGATTTGACGCGCCGCTCGCTGTCTACGGTGCTCTCGCAAATGCGCTCCGGCCTCTTGCCGGAGACTCTGCTCGTGCCCGGGCGAAAGCGCGCCAAGCCGGTGCCGGACGCGACGCTGCTGCTGTTCGAAGTGGCGCGCGAGCTCAGGCTGCGCTTGCCAGCGCGCGACCCGCTGCTGAAGGACCAGCTCTATCCGGCGCTCGTGCGCGCGTTTTTGCGCGTTCACTCGCGGCGTAAGCGCTTCGTGTGGTTGTCGCCGGAGGGACTGGTCGCCAATGGCGCAGCGAGTGTCGGCCTGACTTGGATGGACGCGCACATCGGTCCGGAGCCCGTCACGCCACGCCGCGGGGTAGCGGTCGAGCTGCAAGCGCTGTGGAGCAAAGGCTCGGAAACGCTCGCCGGCCTAGCGCGCGAATACGGTCACGAGCGACTAGTCGCGCTCGCTGAAAGCTCCATGCATGCCGCGCGCGCTGCATTTCGGGCGCGCTTCTGGTGTCACGAGACCGACTACCCGTATGACGTCGTGAGCGAGGCGCGCGACACGGCCGAAGCTTGGGCAGACGCCAGTATTCGTCCGAATGCGCTGATCGCTTTGGCGATCGATCCCGAGCTGTTCGATGCCTGGCAGGCCCGCGCGATCCTCGATCGCGTGCGCTCGGAGCTGCTGACGCCGCGTGGCTTGCGTAGCCTGTCGCCTAGCGACAGCCGCTACATCGGTAATTTCTCGGGCTCCAGTGACGAGCGCGAGGTCTCGTATCATCAGGGCAGCGCGTGGGCGTATCTGCTCGGCTTTTACGTGCGCGCTTCGCTTCGTTTCGCGCCCGAGGACGCAGAGCTGCCCGGTGAGCTGTGCGCGTTGGTCGAGGGCGCGCTCGAGAACAACGCTTTGCTCGGGCAAATCTCTCAGTTGTCGGATGGCGATGCGCCGTACAAGTCGAGAGGTTGCCCTGCGCAAGCGGCGAGCGTGGCCGAGGTGCTACGCGCTCTAGTCTTGGATCTCAGATTGTAGGCTTCGAGACGCCGCAGCTCGCGCGTATTTGCCGATTTCGGCTGCGCATCCTAGAAATGCGCGTCGAGGGACGCAAGAAACGTCCTGCCGTTCTGCTCGACACTCCGCTGCATGAATTCACTCGAGACCGGCACGCTATAGCGCCAGTCGAACGCATTGTAGACACCGAACGCATAGCCGACGTTGTAACGCGGTTCTTGGCCGCTGAGGACGATGTCCCAGATCACCGATGACCCGGTTTTGCCCTGAGACAGCGGATCCGTGCTGCTCTCGTAGCGATCGAAACGCGGCCCCTCGATGCTCAGTCGCGAACCGAAGGTCAGAGCTCGCGACAGAATCGGGAACGCGGTTTTCAGTGATGCCAGTTGCACGGGCGCGTTCTCGACCTCGCGCTTGTCCGGCGCACGCGTGAGCGTCAGTAAATCCGAGAGCTGCTCGCTCTCCAGAAAGCGCGCCTCGGATAGCCCGTAGCTGAGCGCGAACATCAGGCCTTGCCGAAATTCGCGGCGTAAGCCAACTTCCCCACCCAATACGACCAATGGAGAGTGCTCGTTCTGGTAGTGCAGCGGGTCTAGTTGTGTGCCGTTGCCGAGCGTCGAGATCAGTTGCGTCGCGTAGTTGCAATAGACCGCCGCGGTGGCCACTAAGCTGGCCGAAAAGCGGTGCGTGTGCTCGACCTCGAGTGAATACATCGACTCGGCGCCCAGGTTCGGACTCTTGACCTGCGTGTAGCCGTTGTCATTGTAGTAAAGCTCGTAGATGCTCGGCGCGCGGAAGGCCTTGCCGCCAATCAACTTCGTGTTGCCCTGTGCGTACGGCTTCAGGATCAACGCGACGCGCGGGTTCAATGACGAGCCGAAGGTCGAGTACGCGTCGAGGCGCGCGCCCAGTGACAAGTGAGCCTTGTCGCTGAGCGTGCCGTCGGCCAGG
>DATHOI010000934.1:0-2879 GCA_035485095.1 Polyangiaceae bacterium
GAGGCACGCGCCTTGGGCGGGAAAATAGGCGTCATTTCGGCCACACTGAGTCCCGCGAAACCATCGCCCGGTGCGAGATCGCCGAGACGATTCGATCAGGCGTTTCCGGCCTCGTCCGCGCGGAAGGACGCCAATTGAGGCTACGGCTGCGAGACGCGCCGAGGACTACGGATGCCGCTGTCGACGTAGGCAGTGATTCGAGCCAGCAGCTCGGCGTTCTTGCTGCCCCGGCGTCGATCATAGCTGAGCTCGAAGAGCCACAAGGCGTGGGCCACATCGGCCTGCTTTCGGATGTCGAACACGACCACTTGCGGGCTCCATTCGAAGCGCCGGCCCAGGCCCGCTTTGATCAGGGCGTCCGCGACGGGCCGCGCGTGCACGACGTGCGCCTGTCAATCGAGGTGGATGTGCCCGAGCTCGTCTTCGCCAAAGTAGTGATTTTTCGGCGCGCGTGCAGCAAATGCCC
Source organism: Polyangiaceae bacterium (assembly GCA_035485095.1). GTDB lineage: Bacteria > Myxococcota_A > Polyangia > Polyangiales > Polyangiaceae > PMG-095. The sequence goes on from DATHOI010000934.1 coordinate 467, forward strand.
ACCAGTGGCCCCGTTTCATTTCAAATCTCAAGTTTATACTTAAACATCAGATTCGGTGTGACGATGGCGCAGCTTGTCGCCGCACCATATCAGCAGCAACTCGCCGTCTCAGCGAGGCAGTTGATCAGCAATGGCTTGATGGTCACGCGAGACGATGCATCGCGCCCCAGCCTTCGGCGTCGCGTCACGGCCGCCACTTACTTGGACTCACGAGTCGGAGCGTCATCTTTCGCGCTCCCCTAGCTTCGAGTGATCGCGGGAGGTAGGGTACTCCCACGCATGGTCAATGGACCGAAACCCGCTGCGCGAAGCCTCGCTCATTGCGACGCTCTACTCGAACCACCACCCCGGCCGGCAGCAGCGACACGCTATTTCGGCTCTGATCGGCGCGCTTTGTCTGACGGCGGGGCTGCTCACGGGCGGATGTAGTAGCGGGAGCGGGGCGTCCGGTGCGTCTACGGCAGGTAGCGGCGCCGGCGGGTCAACGGGCAGCGCAACTGGGGGAACCGGTGGCGCAGGAGCGTCCTCGTCGGGTGGCGCTTCGGGTGGCGGGCACGCGGGTCAAGCCAACGGCTCGGCCGGAACGAGCGGTTCCGGCGGAACGAGCGTCGGCGGTGGAGGCGGGAGCGGTGGCGGGGCGACAGGCCCGGCGGCTTCGACGCTGTTCAAGATTGACACGCCCAACGTCGTACGCCGCTCGAACCTCGTGCTCGGCTCTGCCAACGGAGCGCTCCATCAATTCATGCCGCTCGGCAATGGCACTCTGGGCGTGGCGGCATGGGCCGCGAACGGGTTCACGGCGCAGCTGAATCGCGGGGATACCTTTCCCGACCGAAAATCCCCGGGGCAAATCGTGATCCCCGGCTTGTCCAAACTCTCGGGTGCCGCGGATTTTTCCGGACACGTCGACTTGTACGACGGAACGCTGATCGAATCCGGTGGCGGGATGACACTCACCGCGTACGTCCGGGCGGACAGCCAAGAGTTCGTCGTCGATGTGACGGGCGCCGACGCGAACGCGATGCAAACGGCGCAGATTCAACTGTGGAGCGGCCGAGCGCCGACCGCCAAGGCGTCCGGCGCGATCGCTACACTCGCGGAAACTTGGCAGGACACCCAGCTCGGTAACTCGGGCGCAACCTTTGGGACCCTAGCGGCGGTCACCGCTGGCGGGCGGAACGTTACAACGTCGGTGGTCAACTCGACGACAGTTCAGGTCAGTTTCCAACCCAACGCCGACGGCTCATTTCGAGTGCTCGTCGGTTGTCCGACTTGGGCTGGTGGTGACGCGACGACGACGGCAACGACACTTCTGGGAGCTGACGCGAGTGCCACTCAAGCGGCGCTGCAGAGCAGCACCTTGAGCTCGTGGCACGACTACTGGGACAGCGTTGGACTGGTTGAGCTGAGCTCGACGGACGGCACCGCCGAATACATGGAGAACCTGCGCACGGTCTATCTGTACTCGACGGCCGCAGAAAGCCGTGGGGCAGCCCTGCCAGGGTCGCAAGCGGGTTTGGCCGACCTATTCAATTCCTCGCAAGACCACCAGGAATGGTACCCCGCTGGCTACTGGTTTTGGAATTTGCGCATGCAAGTGGCGGCAAATATGAGCTCCGGCGCGTTCGCCATGAACAGCCCAGTCTTCAATCTCTATCAGTCCAACTTGGCCAACATGCAAGCCTGGACGAAAACGAAGATGGGCGGGCGCGCGGGGATCTGCTTGCCTGAAACGATGCGCTTCAACGGCAATGGCTACTACAACGGCGGCGAAGGAGATGCCTCGTGCGATCAGACGATCGCGCCCAGTTACAATGCATTGACGATCACGAGCGGCGCCGAAGTCTCGCTCTGGATCTGGCAGCAATACCTGATGACGGGCGATCGCGCGTTCCTGACCACGAACTATCCGGTAATGAGTCAGGTCGCTCAGTTCCTGCTGGCGTATGCGACGACCGGCACTGACGGCCTATTGCACACCCTTGCCAACGCGCATGAAACACAATGGGCCGTTCAAGATCCGGTCACAGACATCGTTGCCATGCAGGCCTTGTTTCCGGTCGTGATTTCGGCCGCGCAAGTGTTGGGCATGGACGCCGCGCTGGTCAGCCAACTGCAAGCTGCCATCCCGAAAATCCCCCCATTGCCGCGGACCGACGCGGCCACGCACAGTCAGGTGCTGAAAGCCTCTGACGACGCTGCTGGGCAGGACGTGATCGCGCTTTCCGCTCAGCCAGCGGCAGCTAAGCACAACGTCGAGAATTTGGAGCTGGAGGCGGCGTGGCCGTACGGCTTGATCGGCGACGCTGGGCCGAACACCGCGTTGGCGCAGCGCAGTTACGCGCACCGCCTCAACATCGACAACCCCGACTGGAGCTTTGATGCGATTCAGGCTGCGCGGCTCGGTTTGGGG
>DATHOI010000935.1:0-2820 GCA_035485095.1 Polyangiaceae bacterium
CTCCCCTGCTGGCCGATGTAAGCTTCTCGGGGCGGATACAGTTCGTCGCGATGATCACCGGCACTTCGAACACGAAGGCGACGTGGTCGATCCAAGAGGGCGCGAGCGGCGGCACGATCTCCGACAGCGGCGCGTATAGCGCGCCGGCAACCGCCGGCATGTTTCACATCATCGCCACGAGTCAGGCGGACTCGACGAAGACCGCGACCGCGACCGTATCGGTGCACGCGCCGCAAGGCACTCCTCCAACACTCCAGCCCGGTGTGTGGACCAACATCTCGCCGCCCATGGAGCCGTTCGGACAGATCGGCGAAAATCAGACGTTGGCCATGGGCTTTGCGCTCGACCCGGGCAATCCATACACACTCTATGAGTGTGCATCCGCCTTCAATTCGACGCTATTTACCGTCATCCCCGGCGGCTTGTGGCGTACGACCGACGGCGGCTCGAATTGGGAACGAGTCGGCACGTTCGATGCGCCGACCATGGTTGCAGTCGACCCGGGGGATTCGAAGCACCTGTACGTCGCGGACGGTGTGCGCGGCAACACGATCGGATTTTGGGTCTCGACCGACGCGGGCGCGACCTGGACCAAGCCAGATGCATTCACCGCTGCGGGCATGGATCCCACCGTCGAAACGCAGGACACGTACAGCATGGCGGTCGATCCCAGCAACTTCAACCACGTGCTGTTGTCCTTTCACTATGGGTGGACCGCGAACGGCACGTACACCAGCACGGCCGGTATCTTCGAGACGACGGACGGCGGTACCACCTTCACCATTCACCAGCCGGACAGTCGCTGGGGCGGGCTCGGCTACTTCGTTAGCTTCCTGAGTGACCCGGCGCACAACGCCGGCGACGGAAATACCTGGCTGCTCGGCACACAAGCCTCGGGCTATTGGAAAACGAGCGACGCGGGCAAGACCTGGAAGCAAGTTGCCACGCAACAGATGCCGCACGAGGGCTCACACGTGTTCTACGCCAGCGACGGCACCCTCTACTCTGGCGGCTTCGGGCACCCGATGCGCTCGACGGACAACGGCGACACCTTCACGGTGCTCGATCAAACCCCGAACGGCTCGTACTGCGGCGTGCTCGGCGACGGCACGACGCTCTACATTCAGCAAAACGGTTTCACCAACCCCGACGCTCCGTACATGACGTCACCCGAAAGCGACGGCACCACTTGGACGACCTTCGGCGACGGAAGCCAGAAGTTTACCGGCGGGCCCTTCCAGGGTGGCTACGACCCCGTAAACAAGATCCTCTACGCGTCGATGTACGAATCGGGGCTGTGGGCGCTCAAGCCGAACTGAGGCGAGCAACGTAGGCGCGTTGCGGGCCGTGCGGCGCGCAGCGCGTCACCCGCAAGCACGGGGTCGGAATGGTTGAGTCACCGTCCACAATGGAATCGTTGGTCAGCAAGGCCACCTCGAAGAACGTCGTGCCCGCGGCGCGTGAGCTCTCGGGACACATCCCGGAGCTCGACGGCGTGCGCGGCTTTGCGATCGTGATCGTGCTGCTGTTTCACAGCATGCGGCACGCCTTCACGCTGGGTTGGATGGGCGTGGATCTGTTCTTCGTGCTGTCGGGGTTCCTGATCACCCTCGGGCTCGTGCGTTCTGCTGGCGAGCCCCACTACTTTCGAAATTTCTACGCCAAGCGCGCACTGAGGATCTGGCCGCTCTACTACCTGATCCTGCTGTACACATTTCTGATCGCGCCCCTGGCGAGCTCGGCGCCCGTTGCGCCAGTATCGACCTGGTTGCCGTATGCGCTGTACGTGCAGAACTTGCTGCACCCTCTCAACGCGCCGGTCGAGCTCGGCCAGACGTGGTCCTTGGCGATCGAAGAGCAGTTTTACATTTTCTGGCCTCTGGTGGTGTTTCTCACCAACCGTCGCACGCTGAAGCTCGTGTGCATCGCGCTGATTTTCGGCTCGTTAGTGCTGCGTCTGGTCTTGGCCGCGAGCGGCGCACCACAATGGGTCAGCTATTTTTCGACGCCGCCTCGGCTCGACGGATTGTGTCTGGGTGCGTTGCTCAGCTTGCTCGCCACCGGCAGCGTAGAAGAACGCGAGCTGGCTCGACGTTGGGCCATGCCGGTCGCGTTGATTGGTGCGGCTGCCAGCATTCCGATCGCGCTGTGGATGGGCAGCGAGCAAGTGGCCGGGAGTTTACCGGTCCAACACGAGTTCGTACGCGTGTTCCTGTTTTCCTTCGTCGGCATGCTGAGCGTGGGCGTCGTGGCGCGAGCACTGACTGCGCAGAACGGGACGTTCGCCGGGCTGCTGCGCGCTCGTTGGCTGCGCTATTCGGGAAAAATCAGCTACGGCATGTACATCTATCACCCGACCATCTTTCACTTGGTCACGCTCGAGGTGGCGCTCCACGTGAGTCGCCCGGAGGCTGCGAGCGTCAAGCTGATCCGGTCGTGCATCGGCATCGCGCTGACCTACGTAGTCTCGACGCTCTCTTGGTACGCGCTCGAGAAACCAATTTTGCGCCTCAAGGTGTTGTTTGCGAAGCGCACCGTTCAGCCGGCCCCTGCCTCCTGAGCGCGCTTGGCATTAGGCGCGCTTGGCGGAGCCGGCAGATGCGTTGCCGAGCCACCTTGGCGCACGCAAGAAATGCCGCTCGACTCCCAAAAAAAACGCGTATGCGACAGCGAGCGACGCAGGCACCGCACTCGCGAGCAATGCGAGCATGAGGCCGCGCTCCGACAACGAGTAACGTCGGAGCACGAAATAGCAGGCGGCCACGACCGGGAGATGGCTGAGATACAAACTATACGAGAATCGTCCTAAAACGACGAGAG
>DATHOI010000936.1:0-5565 GCA_035485095.1 Polyangiaceae bacterium
GAAGCCCCCACCCGATTGCTGAGAGCACGCTCCCGAACAACAGGTGTGAGCGTAGCCTGGCGTGATGTCGCAGGGCTGACCTGTCGGGATGCAAGCGGGGGGAGGCGCGTCACAGGTCGTCCCGAGAGCGTGCGCACTCCCCGCGTTGCTCGCCGCCCCTTGCTGGAGTGACGCGAGCGTCGTGCTGCTGGGTTGGCCGTTGGACTGCTTGGCGCCGGCTTCCGCATAGCAACCGTGCGCAATGAGGCAACTGTAGAGCGCGACCGCTGCGCAATAGCAGGGCGCCTGGCTCGGCGGATTGCCCGCACACTTGCCCTTCCAGCTCACGAGGCTCTTGTCGGACTCGCAGCTCTTGCCCCCATCGAGGCAGGCGGCAGACGACCCCGTGGTCGACATCCCGGTCGCCGCCTGCGCGTCGGGTAGCACGATGCCGTGCCGGGCCGCCTCGAGCTGCGCTGTTCCATGCACAACCGCGCCACCGATGCTGTGTACTCCCGACGAGAGGATCCCCGCCATTTGCCCCCGGAACTGTTCGTCGCGAGCCGCCTGCTCGCGCGAGAACTGCACGTTGTCGCATGCCGTGCCGACGATGGAGTCAAGCCCAACAGCATCCCCATGTCTTCCCACGTCGGCGGAGACGGCCTCGAGGCGGCACATCTCGCGGTCGTAGCGTTCAGAGTTGCTTCGGTCATCCGCGCTGTACGTGTCGTTGATGTTTACGCACGCTTGGACACGTTCAAACAATTCGCGAAGTTCGGGACGCTCCTTCTCCACCGCTCGACGGAAATCCGCTGCGTCCGGAGCGCCCGTGGAATTCTTCTGAAATGCTGAATCCAAGTCGGCGCAGATCTGGACCATCCGAGCTGCGCCAGCCGGGACCGAATCGATGATTCGATTGCACGCAATCAGGTAGTAGCCACGCGCAGCCGCCACATTGCGGGCGTTCACCGGGTGCCCATGCTCGTCCCACGTATTGAGCGAATCGCCGATGCCATTGCAAGCTTTGGAGTCACCTCCTCGGCACGCCGCGTCCCTTGGATCCTGAGAGACGCGATGCGCAGTCGCACGTTGGGGAGGCGATCCGGGCGTGGCCGCGACCACGGCACCGCCAACCCCGCCGACCTGAGAGGGTGCTACGAGATCGACCTCTTTCAGTACGCGCTTCATGAGCTCCTCGCCGCCGTATCCCTTCATCATGCGAGTGCCTTTCTCGACACACGCGGCATCGGTCACATTGTCGAGCAAGTTGGGTGTCACGGGTCCGAGCGGCCTCGTCTCGCGAACCCAGCCCGGAAGCGTGGTTCGTACGGGGAACAGGTAGTTCCGGGAGACGTTCCCGAAGTCTCGATCCACGATGACGGCATAGACTGCGCCTCCACGAAGCGAAGCTTTCAGCGCCTCTGTCGTGTCGTCGCCCGCGCACGAGACGAAGGTGTGCTCACCCGGTGCGAGGGTCGCCGTGAAGCTCGTTCCCGGCGCGGAGATGACCAGGAGTCGACCTCGTTCGTCGACAATTCTGGCGAGCGTAGAGTCACCGAATTCGGAGTCGCGGACGAACAATACCTTCGCGACGCCGGGCTCCGGAGCCAGGTCTATCGATCCGGCATAGGCCTGCGGCGACCGCGGACTCGCGCACCCGACCTGCAAAACGATCGCAACGACAGTGATCGCGAGGGTGCGACAAGGCGAGGGTCGACTCTGGACGAGGGCCATTCTCCGACGCTCGCATCGGGCGAGTGTCGGGTCAATGGAGCGCCCGCCTCCGACCTACGCCGGCGCTTAAGAGATTCACACTCGTATCGAAGAGGACTGCGTGACGAGTCGCAGGACAGGTCGCAAACGCCTCGGTCGCGCGCTCGGCGCAGTCCCGCCCGCTATGCCCATTCGCTCCGCTCGCTCTCTCCGCTGATGCCGACGAGTCGACGTGAAGTCGAGTGGAGTTGGGCAAGTTTTGGGCAGTGGATGGGCCGTGCAGCACACTCGCCCGATGAAACCTCGTTGTGTAGAACAAGCGGAGGATGGAGCCGTCGGGCTCAAAGCTCACGGCCGATAAACGCGGTGGTCGTAAAGCCGAGGTTGGGCGCCCCAGCAATGACCGTTGCCCCAGCGGCAATGGAAGCGACCCAATCACCCGGCGGCGTGAAACGCAGTTGATATTCGCCTCGGAAACCGCTTTGAAAAGACTGAGTTGGGCTCAGCCGCCCCGCGACAAGATACAGGCGCACGCATAGTGGCATGAGATGAACGGAGTTCCGCAAGAACAGCGCGTCCGCGGAGACAAAAGTGGCGTCGAGCTGAAAGAAACCGCCGAAATCAGCATATCCGTTTGATCCTTGCACGCTCTCGACGCCGAGCCCAAGTCCAGTAATGCTCGTTGAAGCGAGCATGAAGCTGCCTCCGGCGAGAAAGCCGGGGGTTCGTGCCTTCATGAACACAGCGCCGATCGTCGGTCCGAACTCGCCAGTGAGAAATCCGGGTGCTGGCGGGATCTGCTCATTGTAAACAGTATCAACTCTGGGGAACCAGATCGAGAGCGCTGCCTCCATGTCTTCTTTCCTGTCGCCGGTTGGTGGGGAGGCGCGGAGCACGAATTCTCGTCCAGGCACTCTGTCTCCGACACCGAAAGCTTCGGCAAGAGCCTGAAGCGTCATCAATGTAGTGATCGCGCGATGTACCCGCGCGGGCCCACCCAGGAGACAACGGTCGCCATAAGCCCGCCAGGTGAACTCGGACTGCTTAGGGGAGCGGTCCGAGTCTGTCAGAGATGGGTACACTGACGTCATCAACGGTAGGGCGACAAGCAAACCATTTGTGTCGTCGAAGTCGTGACGTCGAACGGCCTCCCGAGGGCCCCACAACGCTGGATCGGTTCGCATATGGCCTGAAGCGTAGCGGTCCGTGAAAAAATGAAAAGCGAACGCGCGGGCTACGACGGCCGGATCCATGAGAGTGGAGTGGGCACCCGACCAAGCAGGGGCTTTTGCGATCAATCCTGCCCACTCCCTTTCCGCGCGGCGCCCAAAGTGGTTTGCGTCTGTGGCAGCAAGAAGCGGATAACTCGGTGTCGCCGCGAACGAACCAGCCTCATAAGCCCAAGGCTCGTAGCACTGTCCGCGTACTTCTCGGACTCTGGTTACGCCCCAATGCCCTTTTACATTCGCAACGAGCGCTGACAGGCACGCTCGCGCCCCTTGGGTCGATGTGCCTGCCGTCGAGTCCAGGTTTTCACTGTCCAACCAGTTCGTGAGCGGTTGGCACGCCGCAATGTCGTCGTCATGCAAGGCCGCCGCCCAATTGCGTACTCCGCCAGCTTGGTCGTTTCGCGTCACGATGATTTGATGAATTGCCGTTTCGTCACAGGCTTCGGACGGTGTCTTGCAGGAGTTTGCCCAGTCTGCCAGTGCCGCGCTGAGATCTTCGAGCGATCCGAAGTGATCACCAGCCATGGCCACCAAGTCTCCGAAAGTGATGTAGTCGCGCGAATCCTTGGAGTGAAGATCCAAGGAGCACTGGAGCGACTCGAGACCCTCCGTTGACTTCAGAATGTTGCATGCGACATCGCCAATCCACCGATGCTCGAAGTAGTCGAAAGCCTTTGCTGGATGGCTAAAACTCAGCGTTGCGGCGGTGGCGAGCGCGAAGCACGGAGCTAGACGTGATTTCATTTTATACCCAGTCACGAAGAGCGGCGGTCGGCACTATGAGTGGCTCCACTTCGGATCTATCGGGAAGGTGGGGAGGCTGCCGATGGTCACTTTCGCGGAGCGAGCGCGGCACAGACGTGGGTGTCGCGCTGCAGGCTTCGATGTGATGTGATTTGTCGCCCAGGCTGCGCGTTGGCCTGTCGAGCCAGCAGCACCAGCACGATGAGACACCACTCGGTTCGCTTCGACCAGAAATGACTCATCTATCGTCCCTCGACTCGACGCCCAGATGGGGCGAGCAAAGCAGCTTTGACACTGACGGGCGCATAGTAATTTTGTCAGCTTGTGACGCGCGTCGAGTTGCGATCGACGACACGGAGGCGAAACGTAGCGCCGCCGATCGTGCACAGCGGGAGAGCCTGCTTGTGAAGTGCTTCTACGAGTCTTGCAGCGGGACGCCTCCGACCAGCATGGTCGTGTACACGTGGATTTCGATGCCGCAGTCGTGAATTGAAAATTGACCACTCAGAAAAGTACGAGGAGGCTGTGCGACGTTCTCGAGACTCGCTGGCGCCGAGGACGCAAGCCTCAAATTGTGGCTCAATCGAACGCCGAAGGATAAAGGTCAATGTTCGTTCAATGCCAAGCGTGTCGCGCCAAGTACTCGGTACCGGACGACAAGGTAGGCGGGAAGAAGATCAGAATCACGTGCAAGCATTGCGGTAGCCCAATTATCATTGACTGCCTTCGTCCCGGAGAAGTTCCGCAGCGTACAGGGGGGAGGCCGCCCGCCTGCAGTGCGTCAGCGCGAGGACGGACGTGGTGGGGGCAACCAACACAACACGAGCTCCTGATTTTCGCTCAACTCGAGACTAGTCCAGGCGAGCAGAAGGAATGACCATTGTTCGTCGCCACGGGATCGTGAATTGTAACGAGCACGATGCTCGTTGCTGATGATGCGTTGGGTGCCCCGTTCGTAGACAGTGTACTCAAGCTTGCGAACGCTGGGTTGCCCGCCATCGCCGTCGTGGTGTTGTTCCTCACGTATCGCGCGGTGAAGCAGGCGGATGGTAGGCCCGAGCCATATCAAAAGCTCGTGCGGACGTTCATGTTGATCTCGATAGTGATCGTGTTCGTGTCCTTCATTTCGTCATTGATCAGCTACTTTCGCCCGCTGCCGCCCGTGATTTCCGCGGACCTACTCACAAGCGGGCAATGGCACGAGCACTGGGCGGGCGGCAATTGGATCACCGAAGCTCGTTTCGAAAAGCAGGCGGATGGCCTCCATTTTCAAGCAGCCACCTACCGTGTCATCGGCGGTTCGATGAAAGGCCGGCGGATCTTCGAATGGGCGTCGGATGGAGCGGTCAACATGAGCGCGAAAAAATTGTCGTTCACTGGCACGCGCACCGATCTCGAGCACAATGCCAAGATGCCGACGCGCTTCGACTTCACGCCCGGCGTCTCGTTGATTGGTGACTATGGCGGGCCGAACAATCTGGACCGCTACAAGCTTCGCTTCTACGATGCCATCGATGAAAGTGTGCGTGAAGCCCGCTCGGTCGACGAAATCGACGAGTGCGTCTGCGAGGCCAGGAACGGCGCGTGCGACAAGTGCCAGCGCTAGACCTGCGACGACCTCGATCGAACTCGAAGACGACGTGATGTTTTGGCCGCGTTGGCGCGCAGAGTTCAAGTTGTCCACAAGCGATGAGGCCTTGAAAACCGCACGATTTTGCAAGGAGTCGGCGACCGGTGATCTCATGCGGGATGGCGAGTTCCTCGAGTTTCGAGATGACGCTGTTCGCAGTGGGGTAACTGATGTCGAGCCGCTTCGCTAGCGCGCCGGGCGTCACCATGGGTAGCTCGAACAAGGCATCTAGGGCTCGGACCAGCGTGGCGGAACCCTTCCCGTCCGTTT
>DATHOI010000937.1:0-8413 GCA_035485095.1 Polyangiaceae bacterium
GACGACGTGGCGTGGGCTCTGCAAACCGCGCAAGTGCAGTGGAAACGCGGCGGGCAAGCGGACGCGATCGTTTGGCTCAGGCGCGCAGCGGACTCCGCCGACCAGCTCGGTCTCGTTTGGCGCGCGGCTGATTTGCGGCGCAGCGCCGATGAGCTGACCGCTGAATTGGCGAACGCGGTGGCGCCGGCGTCGCGGCCTCCGGCATCAGTGGGCGGCTCGGACATCGACGCGCTGTTGGGCGGGGGCGAGGACGACGGCCTCGATTCAATCGAGCCCTCGGCGGGGCAAGTTGCGCTCGACCAAGTCGTGATCGCTTCCGTTGGCCCATTGCCGTCCTACGCGCCGGTCGACGACACCGAGTTCGAAGAAGACGTGATGTCGATCGACGACGTGGAAGTCGCCGATGAAGTCGAGCCCGAACGAGAGCGAAATTCGGAGCCGGAAGAAGAAGCCGACATCATCGAGGATGACGCCGTTGCCAACGCGGAGCTCGACGACCCGAACGACGCGACGCCGCACGTCGAACCGGTCGAACCGAGCGCGCGCGCGCCGATTTCTAGCGAGCCGAACACGGATCGCGATGCGCTCGGCCTGATCGATGAAGACGTCGACGAGCCGGTCACTCAGCCTCACTTGGAAGATCCGCGCTTTGCCGCGCCGCCATCAGCGCCAGCCGAGCCCGAGCCCGAGCCCGAACAGGATCCGCGCATCGGCGATGTCGTGTTGGGTGAGGTTCGCGGGCTGGAGGACCTGCCGCCCGAGGGACAAGTGTCGCTCATGCGACAAGCGAAGATCGAGACGCTGAATACCGAAGAGGAAGTGAGCAGCTTCGGTCTCGCCTTGGTCGTGCGCGGCGCGGTCAACGTGATGCCGACGATCGCCGACGTGAGCTGCGCGCGCGCGAGCAAGGGCGAGATCGTGTGGAGCCAAGGCAATCTGGAAGAGGGCGTCGCGCTGCGCCTCGTGGCCGCCGAGGATTCGACCGAGGTCGCTGTTTGGGATGCGAGCGTGCTCAACGCCGCGGTTCGCGATTTGCCGTGGGTGGTCGACGACCTGAAGGCGCTGGCCGATCGCTTTCAAGCGCTCGCGGGCGTTGCGATGGGCCCGATGGGCGAGCGCCTCGACGACGCGCTGCGCTCGATGGTGACCGACCGCTGCGAGGTGAAACGGCTGTTACCCGGTGAAGAGTTGGTCGAGAAGGGTAAGCCCGTGGGCGGCATGTTCATCATCGCGGCCGGTCGCATCGAGATCGCCGACAACGACGTTGTCGACAGTGAGCTCGGCCCCGGGGACTTCTTGTTCGCGTCCCAGGTGTTGTCGGGTGGCGCGGCGCCGCACTCCGCGCGTGCGGGAAAAGGCGGAGCACTGGTCCTGTTTGCGGGCCGGCACGTGGCGCACGAGCTACTGCTCAGCGTGCCGCCGCTGCTCGAGATCTTCGCGGGTTGAGCGGCGTACGCGCACGCGAGAGTGCGCTAGAGCGGGCTGCGCGGAGTGGCGCTCGAGAATTCACGCGCGCGACTCGTGATTTCCCAGACTAGCTCCTGATTGCCCTGAGCACCCGCGAAGCGCAGCCCGAACCAGCGCGCGGCCGGGGAAATGGTCGGACGGCCGTCGGCGCGCACCTTGGGAAAGGTGATGCGAAACGCGCTCCGCCACGGGGTCGTGTACGGAAAATAGGTGAGCTCGATCGCGCCTGGCTTCTTGATGGTCTGGATTTCCGAAGGCGCCGTTTCGGTGCCTTCGTCATCGGTCAAGCGCACGATCCAGGCTGGCTCGGCCGCGGTCAGGTCGTTCCACTTGTGCTTTTCCGCGTACAAAGCCACGTAAAATTCGTGAGCGTCCCGGGTCTCGGCGAGCGAGCGTTCGAGCAATGCGTGACGTTGGTCGACGGTGAGCCGGTAGTCTTCCGCGTAACGGACCGTGTACGCCCAGCGAAAGTCCCATGACTCGTACGTCGCGGTGACGGTGAGCACGTTGTCCATCGCGTTCACGGTGGTGAGCTGCTCGCTGCGCGTCCACGCTTTCAGTACGGTTTCGTAGTCTGACGGCACGTACTCGCGCGGGCCTTCGTCGAGACCGACGGAGGGTGTCCGGCAGCCGCTGAGACCGAGTAGTGACAGACCAAGCGCGGCGAGCACCGTGACCGTCATGGGCGTTGACGTAGGGCGGGTGATCGTCGAGGCGCGCACGGCGGCGAGGTTAGCATGGTACGCTCGGGTTCGCGTGCGCGCTTGGGCCGTTTTTTGCGTCGTTCTTTGCGTCTTCGCGCTGCGGCCGAGAACGGCGCATGCGGGTTGGGCCGAAGTGTACGCACGTGGCGAGCTCGACTGGGGCGGAGACTTGCAAGGCGGTGAGCCGTACGTTTACGAGAGCCCGAGCGAGCCAGGCGTGATTGTCGGCTTCGAAGTCGACATTGCTCGAGCGCTGGCCAAAGAGCTCGGCGTGCGTGCCAAATTTCACCAAAACGATTGGTCGAACCTGATCCCGTCTCTGGAGCGTGGCGATTTCGACCTAATTCTGAACGGCTTGGAGGACACGCCGGCACGGCGCTCGCGGCTTCGCTTGAGTCGCCCCTATTTCGTGTATGGCGAAACGCTCGCTGTGCAGAAAGGCTCGAGCCTGCGCACGCTCGATGAGCTCACCGGGCATCGCATCGGCACGCTGAATCAAACCGTCGCGCAGGACTTGCTCCAAACGCACCACGCCGACGTTGCGCTCTACGAGGGACAGCAAGAGCCGTACATGGATCTCGTGCATGGCCGCGTGGACGGCGTGCTGCTCGACCACGTGATTGCCGATCGCTATGGCTGCTCCTTGCCACAGCTTTACTGCGTGCCGCAGGACTTGGCGCGCGGCAGCTATGTGATAGGTCTGCGACCGAGCGATACCGAGCTCGCCGATCGAGTCGATGCCGCGTTGTCCGCGCTGATCGCGCGCGGTGAGCTCCGCGGTATCCTCGAGCACTGGAAATTGTGGGATGCGCGTCAGGACGAGCTCGAGACGCGCAGCGCTGCGAATGCGGCCGAGCGCGAGCGGCCCGCGCCCGCGGCTATCAGCAAGCGCCCGCTCACCGGCGCGCAGATTGCGCTATTTTTTCGGGGCGCGCTGTTGACCGTGCTGATTTCGGTGTGCGCGTTCGGGCTCGCATTGCCGTTTGGTGTGCTGCTGGCCGTGGTGCGTTCGCACGCGGGCCCCGTGGTTCGCTTCCTCGCGACGGCGTACGTGGAAGTCCTGCGCGGGACGCCCGTGCTACTGCAGCTTTACGTGCTGTACTACGGGCTCTCATCCGTCGTGCGACTCGGGCCAATCACGGCCGCGATCTTGGGTTTGGGTTTGAACTATGCGGCGTACGAAGCCGAGGTGCACCGCGGTGCGCTCGCGGCGCTCCCGCGCGGACAGGCTGAGGCCGCGAGCTCACTCGGTCTGTCTCGCTTGCAGGTGCTGCGGCACGTGCTCTTGCCTCAGTCTTTGCGGATCGCATTGCCGGCGCTGACCAACGACTTCGTCGCGCTGCTCAAGGATTCGTCGCTCGTGAGCGTGATCACCGTCGTCGAGCTGACCAAGCGCATGACCATCGTGGCCGTCGAGGCGCGCGACTGGGTCTTGCCTGGTCTGCTTTGCGCCGCGCTGTATTTCGCGATGAGCTTTCCGTTGTCGCGGCTCTCATCGTGGCTCGAGCGGAGGTACCAGAGCTCGTGATCCGCATCACTGGCCTGCAAAAGACGTTTGGCGCTACCCGCGTGCTCGGCGGCGTCGACGCCGAAGTTGCGGAAGGCAAGATCGTCGCGCTACTTGGAGCTTCGGGCTCCGGCAAGAGCACGCTGCTCCGTTGCCTGAACGGCCTCGAGACATTCGATGCGGGCAGCCTCGAGATCGCGGGGTTTTCGCTCGGGCCAGGCGCGCACGAGCAGCGCACGCTGCAGGCGTTGCGCGCCAAGGTGGGCATGGTGTTTCAGGAGTTTCACCTGTTTTCGCATTTGAGCGTGCTCGACAACGTGACGTTGGCGCCGCGCGTGGCGCAGGGCGTGGCGCGCGCCGAGGCCGAAGCTCACGCCCGGCAATTGTTGGCGCAAGTCGGGCTCGCGGAGCGCGCGAACGCGCGGCCGCGCGAGCTCTCGGGCGGCCAAAAGCAGCGCGTGGCGATCGCGCGCGCGCTCGCCCAAGGCGTGCGCGTGCTCTTGCTCGACGAGCCGACGAGCGCGCTCGACCCCGAGCTGCGGGAAGAAGTGCGTGAAGTGTTGCGACGAGTTGCGCGCGGTGCGCACGACGCGCCAGGGCGCGCGGGCGTGGCTCCCTCTCCCGGCTTGACGATTCTGCTCGTCACGCACGAGCGCGCCTTGGCTCACGAATTGGCTGACGAGATCTGGACGCTAAGCGCGGGCAAAATCGTGTCCAGAGCTACCCCAAACAAAACGGGCAACGTGCCCAACGCCGTGCCGAGCGGCGACTAGTTACCGCGGAACGTGACGACCGTGATGAGCGCGAGCAAGAGCATCAACCCGAAAGCGTGGATGTTCGCTTCCACGCGCGCGTTCGGCTTGCGGCGCGTTACGGCCTCGTAAGCGAGGAACGTGAGTCGACCGCCGTCCAGCGCTGGGAACGGGAGCAAATTGAAACCGCCGAGGTACGCACTGAGCGCCGCCAGGAACCACAGAAAATCCGGCGTGCTCCGCTCGGCGGCCTTCGACGTCTCCTTCACGATGCCCACGGGGCCTTTGAAATCCGGCTTCTCTTTGCCGGTGATGATGCGAGATAGCCCGACGACCAGATCTTCGACGACCTTGAACGGCATCTGCACGGACGCGGTCAACGCCTCTTTCATGCCGATCGGAACTTGTTTCTCGATCGGCGAGACACCAATTTTGCCGCCGCCTTCTTTGAGCTGAGGAGTGACCTTCAACGTCAGGTGCTCTTGGCCACGCAAAACCTCAACGGCGAGCTCCTTGTTGGGGCGCGCCAGGATGAGTTGGCGCATCTGTTCCCAATCAGTGACCGCGATGCCGTCGATGTTGAGGATGGTGTCACCCTTCTTCATCTGTGCGGTCTTGGCTGGTCCGTCCATAACGACGACGGACGTGGTCGGCACGGGTTTGCCGCCGATGATCAACGAGGCGAAGAAGAGCACCGACGCGAACAAGTAGTTCGCCATCGGGCCCGCGAAGATCGCCGAGACACGGCCGATGAGCGAAGCGTTCGCGTAGCTCGACTTGTCATCCGCGTCGACCTCCTCGAACGGGTTCATGCCCGCGATTTGCACGTACGCGAGGAACGGGATCAGCGCGACTTGGTAGACCGTTTCACTGCCCTTGGCCTGGTAGCGCCAGAGCGCCGGCCCGAAGCCGATGCTGAAACGCACGACGCGCATGCCGAACGCGCGCGCGGCGAGCAAATGCCCGGCCTCGTGCACGATCATCAACACGGCCAGGCCTAAGATGGCGACGAGCACGAAGGCGTTCATGGACCTTCCTCTATATAGCGTCTGTCCCCGGTCGCCGCCATCGGGCACGCCCCGGAAATCAGCAAGCAAGCGTTACATGAATGAAACACCCACCGAAAAGGTGGGGTAGCCGAGGCGCATCGTCAGGGTCATCTGGTCGGAAAAGTGCCAGCGCCCGCCGATGTAGATTTGCGGGTCGACGGTGACGTCGCGCACGCCAGGTACCGACTGGTAGCGGAACGCGAACCCCGGCTCACCGAATACCGACCACTGCCGGCTCAAGAAGAAGTTCCACTGCATGACCACTGGGAACCAGAGCTCGCTCACCGAGGCGGAATTCGCGCAGGTCGTCACGTGACTCGCGCCCGGGTCGGTCACGCACACCTGTTCGCCGCCGCCATAGTGCACCCAGTCCGCGCCGAAGCCGATGCCGATCGAGTTATTGATCGTGGGCACGAAGCCGTTGTCGAGCAGCTTGACCGTGCCGCGAAAGCCGAGCCCGAAGCCAGTGCCGCTGGCGGGCCCGGGTGGGTCGATCAGGCCAAGCAGCAGATGCGGCTCGGCTTCGAACGAGTAGCGTGAATGATCGCCGGGATTGCGGATGATCATCGTGTCGGCGTGGGCTCGCGCGGACAGCCAAAACGCGCAGCTTGCCAATGCTAAGGCCAAAAGTCGTGTCGAAACCAAGCTCGAGCTTGTCATGGCCGGCACTCTACTCCGGCAGAGGTGGCGTCGGGAGAGGCTTGGCGCGGCCCGGTATTGCCCGGGTGTTCTCGCGCTGCTAGTACCTCCCGGCTCGCGTGTCTCGCGCGAACGAAGAGGAAGCGCATCGATGACTCAGCCGAATTTGCCCGGGGCCCCCAACGCAGCCGCCAATCTGAACCTGCAAGGCGGTGCCGCCATCGTGGCGCCCGTGAGCGCGTTTCCGGGCGGAGTGCCTGGCAATGCACTGATCGTGCTGCCGTTGAGCAAACCGTCCGACGAGCTGAGTGAAGCGTTGAAGAAGGGCCCGCTCGCGCTCGAGATCGACCGCATGTGGGAGCTGCTCGGCTTCAATGGTCCGGCCGTGCAGGTTCAAGACGCCGACGGTCGCCCCATCGCGATCGGACTCGAAGATCTGCTCAGCGGTTTGGAGAAGCATTGGGGTGAAGATCAGAATGACCTCAATCGCGGTCGCTTGTTCGCGCAGGAGTTGATGAAGTACGGCCGTTTCGAGAAGGCGGAAAAAGTCTTGAGCAAGGTCGTCGCGCTCGGCGGCAGTGGAGAAGACTGGCTCGGTCTCGGCGTGGCGCAATTGCAGCAAGAGAAATGGGACAAGGCCGAGGGCACGCTCAAAGGTGCGCAGAACCTCTTGCCGCAGAATCCGTTTCCGGTGCTGCATCTGGCAAAGGTCTTTCAAGGCAAGAAGGACAGCGCGAACGAGCGCGCGATGATCGAGCAAGCGATCAAGATCGATCCGAATTCGGTCGACGCCTGGGCTTACTTGTTTACCGCGGTGCGCGCGAGTCAGAATGAGGAAGCGGCGACGAAAGCCGTCGTCGATCTGGCCAATAACGACGCGAACAAGAAGACGGCGGCGCCCTTCATCGCGCTGCAGGGGCTGTACTCGGCCGACGAAGCGACGCGCGACAAGGCGCTCGACTGGGCGCGCAAGGCCGTCGAACGCAATGAAAACGATCCGCTCGCCTTGATTTGTTTGTCCGCGCTACACGGCCAGAACGGCGATCTGGATTCCGTAATCAGCGTGCTCCAAAAGCACGAAGGCAAGATGGTGAGCGACGTGCGTCTGGCCAACAACTACTTCGAGGCGCTGTTCCAGAAGCGGCAGCTCGACCGCGTCACGAAACTGTTGAACGCGTTGGCCGGTTCTTCGAATCGCGAGGTCAAGCAGTTCGCCATCGAACGTTCGCGCGCGGTCGCGCAGTACCTGCAACAGCAGCAGCAACAGCTTTCGGCTGGGGCGCAGCGCAGCTGAGCGCCGCACAAAACGCCGGAATAGCAGTCGTTCGCCGGACGGTCTCGCGAAAGCGAAGCCGACCGGCTACGCTCGCCACGCGCGAGTGAACGCGCGCTCGGCCGATGCTGATTCTCGTCCTCACCGTTCTCGGATCGCTCGCGATCTCGTTCATGTGCTCGATCGCCGAAGCGGTCGTGCTCAGTGTGCAACACGCGCAGATCGAGTCACTCGGCAAGTCCCGTGCAGCCGAGATTTTGCGGGAATTCAAGCGCGAGATCGACATTCCGATCGCGGCTATCGTGTCTTTTCACACGGTCGCGCACACGATTGGCGCTTCGGTCTGCGGCGCGATGTACGTGCACGCGATGGGGGATTCCTCGCTGTGGGTGTTTTCGCTCACGTTTACCGTCGCCGTGTTGCTGTTCTCGGAAATTATCCCGAAGACAATCGGCGTCACCTACGTGGCGACTCTGGCGGCGCCCGTCGCCTATGGCGTCACCGGACTCGCCTTCGTGCTCAAGCCCGTTTTGTGGGTGACGAGCAAGGTCGCGAACGTGGTGCGCGGAAATCACGAGAGCTCCGTTACGTCGCTGGAGGAGATACGACTCTTAGTGGCGCTCGGCCGCACCGAGGGCGCCCTCGCTGGTCGCGTCGCAGACATGATCGAGGGCGCCACCGCATTGCGCGAGCTCACGGCCTACGACGTGATGGTGCCTCGCGCGCAAGTCGCGTTCTTGTCCGGTGAGCGCACGCTGCGAGAAAATTTGGATCTGATCCGACGCTCGCAGCACAGCCGCTTTCCATACACGCCGGATTCCGATCTCGACCACGCGAAGGGCGTCGTGTTGGTGAAAGATCTGCTGTTTCGGGACGGCGCGCTGGCCACCGGCGAGGATATCGATTTCGAAGCCTTGCAGACCCCACTTTTGGTGGTGCCCGGGGCCGCGCCTCTCGAAAAGGTGCTGCGCACGTTTCAAGAAGAGCGCCGGCACATTGCGATCGTCGTGGACGAGTATGGC
>DATHOI010000938.1:0-6147 GCA_035485095.1 Polyangiaceae bacterium
GAAGGCAGCGAACGAAGAGGTGCGCGTTCGCTTCGAGCGTGAGGCCAAAGCGGCCGCGCAGATCCGCGGCACCAACGTGGTCGACATCTTCAATCACGGCATCTTCGACGGCATCCCCTTCATCGTGATGGAGTACCTGGAGGGGGAAGACCTCGGTGCTCGCTTGGAGCGCGTGGGCCGTTTGGACTTGGATCAGACGTATCAAATCGTCGGTCAGGTCGCGCGCGCCTTGGTGCGCGCTCACGCGGCCGGTATCGTGCATCGCGATCTGAAGCCCGAGAACATTTTCCTCGTGCCCGGTGATGATGCTGAAGTCGCCAAAGTGCTCGACTTCGGCATCGCTAAGCACGAGCAGTACTCGCTTGCCGGCAAGACCACGAAGACCGGCTCATTCATGGGTACGCCGTACTACATGAGCCCGGAGCAAGCGCGCGGGAAGGCGATCGACTGGCGCTCGGATCTGTGGGCGCTCGGCGTGATTGTCTTTCAGTGTTTGACGGGTCGTCCGCCGTTCGAGAGCGAGGCCCTCGGCGAGCTGATGGGCATGATCATTTATGATCCCATCCCGAAGATCACCGACCGCAATCCGCTGCTTCCGGCGTCCCTCGATGCCTGGTGGACGCAAGCGGTCGCGCGTGATCGCGAGCAGCGTTTTCAGTCCGCGAAAGCGTTCTCTGATGCCTTTGCGGACGCGATCATCGCCACGCGCCGCTTGGCAGTCCCGAGCATCCTGCCGCGCGCGCCGTCGCCGAGCTTGGCAGATGTCGACGGCTCGGGACCGCATTCGATCCGCTACTCCGCTCCTGGGCTCGGCTCGCCTGATGCCAGCTCTCGCTTCAGCAGTCCCCCGGTGCTCAACGACTTCAGTCAGGTCGAGGTTGGCACGGGTTCGCCAGTGTCGCGCACGCGTCGCTCGGTGCTGCCCGAGCTCGCTTCGTTGCCCAAGAAGCAACGTGTGATCGTTTTGTCGGTGGGCGGCGCACTGCTCGCGGTGCTCGGCTTCCTGATGATCGCGAGTCTGCGCAGCTCCCCGCAGGCGGTCGCGCCGGTTGCTGCAACCGCGGCGCCCTCAGCGTCCATTCTCGTCACACCCATTGGCTCTCAGCGCTTGCAGGAGCCACCGCCCATCATCTTCGAGCCGTCCAAGTTGCCTTTAGAGGACAATGGGGACAAAGCAGACAAGGATGATGACGCTGAGCGGAAGAAAAAACGCGGCACTGGTTCGGGAGGCGCGCCTGGCCAACGCCAAGTCGAAACGACACGCGACTACGGCATATGATCGTGAGCTTGCATGACACGGATACTCGGCTTTTGGTCTGGGCTGACCGCCTTACTTCTGTGCGCAGGGCCTGCGTTCGCAGACCCCAGCGCCGCTGATCGCGCAACGGCGCGTTCGCTCGCGGGCGAGGGCTATCAAGCGCTGCAAAGCAAGGACTACGCGGCGGCCGTCGATCGCTTCAGCCGTGCGGACGCGCTCGTGCACGCCCCGACCTTGATGATCGATTGGGCAAGGTCGCTCGTTGGTCTCGGCAAGTTCGTGGAAGCGCAAGAGCGATACGAACAGATCATTCGTGAGGGGGTCGACTCGAAGTCACCCAAGTCCTGGCAGAAGGCGCTCAATGACGCCGGCGTCGAGCTCGCCGCGTTGAAGCCCCGCTTGGCCTGGGTCACGATCTCCATCTCGGGCAGCAACGAGGCGCGCGTCACGATCGACGGCTCGCCCGTACCACCTGCCGCGATCGGCGTGCGGCGCGCCGTCAACCCGGGGCAGCGCTCACTGCGCGTCGTGGCCAAGGGCTACTTGGCGCAAAGAAGAATGCTCGAGCTAGCCGAGGGGTCCGACACTCACGCTGACTTCACGCTCGAGCTCGACCCCGATCAACGTGCCGCCGGCAGCTCGCTGCTCGACACCGCGCCGCCCGCCGTGGCGCCAAACCAGCCGAAGCGCAGTCCGCTGCCAATGTACGTGGCGTTCGGAGTGGGCGGCGCCGGCCTCGTGCTGGGCGGTGTTACGGGTGCGCTCGCGCTGAGCAAGCATTCGCAACTCTCGAAGGCATGCGCCGGTGACGGCGGTTGCCCGCCGAGCCAGAGCTCGACATTGAGCTCGTATCACACGGTCGCGACCGTCTCCGACGTTGGCTTCGGGCTCGGCGTCGCCGGCATCGGCGCGGGCCTCGCGCTTTGGTTGTTCAACCGCAAGGGTGACGAAGCACCAGCCGCGCAAGGCGTGGTGGTTCACCCCTTCGTCGGGGTAGCTAGCGCCGGCCTCCTGGGGAGCTTCTGATGCATCTCGGGACCATGAAGCTGAAGGCACTGTGCGCTCGGTTGGGCGCTCTGACCCTGGGCCTCGGGCTACTCTTCGTGCTCGGTGCGCCGGGCTGCACGACGGTATTGGGTGGTGATTTTCACATCGAGCCGGACGCCTCGATCAGCTCCCAGGGTGGTAGCGGCAATGGCGCGGCAGGTGGGGGAGGCACGCAGTCCGAAGGCGGCGCCAGCTCCTGCGCTCCCGGGTGGGAGCTCTGCCCCGCGCTCGGCGGTTGCGCCGACATAAAGAACGACCCGACGAATTGCGGCGCGTGCGGCAATGCCTGCGCCAACGGACAGACCTGCTCGGCTGGCGTGTGCGGCATCGTTTGCGTGGGCGGCACGACACTTTGCGGCAGCTCGTGCGTGAATACCGGCAACGACCCAGCAAACTGTGGTGCGTGTGGCACGGGCTGCGCTTCGGGCATGCTCTGCTCGACCGGCAAGTGCGGCCTGGTCTGTGAGGGCGGCACCACCCTGTGCACGGATCGCTGCGTCGACGAGACGAGCGACGCAGCCAATTGCGGCGCTTGCGGGACCGCGTGTCCAACGGGCGAAACATGCACGAACAGCGTTTGCGATCTGGTCTGCGCCGGCGGCACGACGAAGTGCGGCGACGCCTGTGTCACGCTCGACAACGACTCCAATAATTGCGGCATGTGCGCGAACGCTTGCCCCACGGGGCAAGGCTGTTCAGCCGGCAAATGCGGCGTCAATTGCGCGGGTGGCACGACGCTGTGCAGCTCGGCCTGCGTCGATCTCGAGACCGACACCGACAATTGCGGAAAATGCGCGGCAGCTTGCCCAACGGGACAAGTCTGTTCGGCTGGCAAATGCGGTCTCTTGTGCGCGGGCGGTACCACCAAGTGCACGGATTCGTGCGTGACCGTGAACACTGACCCAGCCAATTGCGGAATGTGCGGCAACGCTTGCCCCAGCGGGCAGGTCTGCTCGGCGGGCACCTGCGGCGTGAGTTGTGCCGGTGGCACGACACTGTGCGGCTCGTCGTGCGTGAATTCCGCGACCGACAGCGCCAATTGCGGCATGTGCGGCACGGTTTGTTCGACCGGCCAAGTGTGCTCGGCGGGCAAGTGCGGGCTGCTCTGCGCAGGCGGCACGACCAAGTGTGGCAACGCCTGTGTCACCGTCAGCACCGATCCGGCAAATTGCGGCGCCTGCGGCACCGTCTGCCCCAGCGGCCAGGTGTGCTCTGCTGGCAAATGCGGAGTCAGTTGTGCTGGCGGGACGACGCTGTGCGGCTCGTCGTGCGTGAACGTCGCCACCGACGCGGGCAACTGCGGCACGTGCGGTACGGTTTGCTCGACGGGCCAGGTGTGCTCAGCGGGCAAGTGCGGGCTGCTCTGCGCAGGCGGCACGACCAAGTGTGGGAACGCGTGTGTCACGGTCAGCAGCGACCCGGCAAATTGCGGCACCTGCGGCACCGTCTGCCCGAGCGGCCAGGTGTGCTCTGCCGGCAAATGCGGCGTGAGTTGTGCGGGTGGCACGACGCTGTGCGGCTCGTCCTGCGTGAACACCACGAATGATTCGGCAAACTGCGGCGCATGCAGCATGGCCTGTCCGACCGGCCAAGTGTGCTCAGGCAGCAAGTGCGGCCTGCTCTGCGCGGGCGGCACGACCAAGTGCGGGACCGCGTGCGTCAACGTTCAAACCGACCCCAGCAATTGCGGGATGTGCTCGACCGTTTGCGACAGCGGTGAGGTTTGTTCCGCCGATGAATGCGGCGTGAGCTGCGCTGGCGGCACGACACTCTGCGGCTCGGCGTGCGTCAACGTCACGACTGACTCCGGGAACTGCGGCGTGTGCGGCAATGCTTGCGCTTCCGGGCAGGTCTGTTCCGGCGGCAAGTGCAGCTTGGTGTGCGCGGGTGGCACGACCAAATGTGGCAATTCCTGCGTGACGGTGAGCACTGACGCCGGCAATTGCGGCATGTGCGGCAATGCCTGCGCCAGCGGGGAAGTATGCTCCGGTGGTCAATGCGGTTTGGAATGCGTCGGTGGGACGACGCTGTGCGGGACCGCGTGCGTCAACACCGTGAATGACCCCTCGAACTGTGGAGTCTGCGGCAATGCGTGCCCGACGGGGCAGGTATGCTCGGCCAGCAACTGCGGCATTCAGTGCGCGGGCGGCACGACGCTGTGCGGTACAGCTTGCGTCAACACGCAGATCGACTCGAGCAATTGCGGCATGTGCGGCACCATTTGCCCGGGTGGCCAAGTGTGCTCGAGCGGAAGCTGCGGTGCGAACTGCGTCGGCGGGACCACGCTCTGCGGCGGCGCCTGCGTAGACACCACGACTGACCCGACGAATTGCGGTGTCTGCGGCACCGTGTGCGGTAGTGGCGAAACATGCACCGCAAGCATGTGCGGCCCCTGAGCGCGGACGAAGCGAGCGCGCGAGGCGGAGCGCACGTCGCTGCTTTGTCGCGGCCTGTGGCGGCAGGCGTCGCCTTGTGCAGCCTGTGCATCGGCTGTTTGAAGACGCCCGATCGCTCCGCAACGTCTGCGTTCGACGTCAACCTCGGTCCGCCCGCAAATTTCGAGGTCGACGGCGCGCCGCTCTGTTTCGTTGGAGCAAACAACTACTACCTGGCCTACAAACCGAAGCCGATGGTCGATGACGTGCTGGAGTCAGCGCACGCCATGGGCATCAAGGTCGTGCGCATCTGGGGTTTCATCGATCGCGGGTCGCTCGACGGTAGCGTGCGCAGCATCGATGGCGACGGCATGAAAGACGGCTTTTACTTTCAAGCCTGGGACCCTAAGGCCCAGCACGCCGTGTACAACGACGGCACGAACGGCCTTCGAGGTTTGGACTACGCCTTGTTCAAAGCCGGCCAATTGGGCCTGAAGATCGTGCTGGTCCTGACCAACAATTGGAAGGATTTCGGCGGCATGGATCAGTACCTGGCGTGGTACGGGCTGACCGCGCATCGCGATTTCTACACCGAACCGGCTGTCAAACAGTCATATAAGGATTGGGTTTCGCATCTGGCGATGCGTGAAAACGGCTTCACGCATCGCCCGTATCGCGACGACCCGACGATTTTTGCCTGGGAGCTGGGCAACGAGCCGCGTGGCGGTCCAGGCACGCCGAGCAACGTGCTCACCTCGTGGGCCCAGGAAATGTCGGCATATCTGAAGTCGATCGATCACAACCACTTGGTGGCCGTTGGCGATGAGGGCTTCTTGGACGGTGGCGGCGAGCATTGGACGTACAAGGCGAATGACGGCGTCGATCATCGTTCGCTGACAGGGCTGCCCGCGGTCGACTACGGCACGTTCCACATGTACCCCGAGGATTGGGGCACCGGCTTCAGCTGGGCCGAACACTGGATCAGCGAGCATGCACGCGTGGCGCGAGAACTTGGCAAACCAACCGTGCTCGAAGAATACGGCGTGAAAGTCACGCGTAACGATGCTGGGCGCGTCACCGGCGGTCTCGATCGTCGTCTCTCGCTCTACACACGGTGGAACGACCTGACGCTGGAGCGCGGGGGCAACGCGTCGATGTTCTGGATGCTCGCCGGCGCGGAGACCGATGGCGGCGTCTATAAAGACTACGATCACTACAACGTGTACCCTGGAGACGAGACCGGCAACCTACTCGCAGATTTTGCGAAACGCTTCGCCACCGCCGCGCCAGCGTGCCTGAGCGCTTCCGGCGCTGCGCTTGGCGCTCCATCCGCGTTCGTGCGCGTTCGACGAACGCGGCCAACCGTCGCCGTGGGTTGGCTTCCGGAGCCCGGTTGATCCGACTACGCGAGCGCCATCCGTTCAGCGACCACGCTCAACCGTTCATGGCTCACTTGGCGACGCTCAA
>DATHOI010000939.1:0-6415 GCA_035485095.1 Polyangiaceae bacterium
CGTGAGCACGCGCAAGCTGGAGCGCTCGGGGATGATGGCCGGGATGCGGATTTGCGGATCGCCCCGAAAAATCTGGGCGAAACGCGTCTGGCGTTCGGCCTCTAAGCGGTAGTCGAGCTCCTCCCGGAAGCGCGTTTTCACTTCTTCCAAAACGCCGCGCGAGTTGACGCCTTTGGGCACGAACGTGCCGACCAGGGACTCCAACATACCGACATTTTCGAGATCACTCTCCACGGCTTTGGCAATTCCGGAGTGCTGCACCTTCACCGCAACGACTCGACCGTCCGCCAGCCGCGCGCGGTGTACTTGACCGATCGACGCGCTCGCGACGGGTTCGTCTTCCCAATCACAGAACAGCTCGTCGATTGGCGCGCCCAGCTCGCGCTCGACCTGAGCGCGGATCTCCGCAATCGAAGAAGTCGGCGCCTGCTCGCGCAGCTTACGGAGCGCTGCTTCGTAAGCGTCCCGCTGACCTTCCGGAACGACTCCGTCCACGTAGCTGGCCATCTGACCGACTTTGGCGGCCACGCCACGCAGCGTGCCCAAGACGTCGGCGGCGCGTTCGGCTGCGCTGTCGGCTCCCTTCGAGAGCAGTAAACTGGCCCCGGTACGCGCGCCCAGCCCGGCGAGTCGAACGAAGCGGCCCACGCGGCCTTCTGGGATCTTTCGGTCGTCAGCCAAGCTGCGCGGAAGATGGCACTGAGTTCGGCGTAGCGTAAGCGGTTGCGACGCTTTCTCGCAAAATACTCAGATCAAGCGCGTTGCTAGGGCCCTGAGCGGGTGTCGCCCTGCCAGCGAGCGCGCTTCCAGTCCGTGCCCCTGACCGCGGTAACGGAGCCGCGTGACGCCCGGACGCGGCAGGGTGACGCAGTTATCGAGAAATGCGACCGTCCCTCGTGCGTCGGTCAGCACCAAGTCGATGAGGGGCGTCGTGTTGCGAAGCTCGAGCACGCCGTCCGTGTCGAACGACACACTGAGCGGTTCGGCGCTCGCCAATTCGAGCTCCTTCGGTTCGGCGAGCAGCGCGTACGCCGAGCTCGACCCGCAGTTTGCGACGAGCAGCGTGCTTCGCTGGTTCAGGCCTTCGAGCGGCAGGCGCAGCACGTTGCGTCGCTCGCCGTTCGCCACCGAAAACTCCGCGTTCAAGCTGCGCACCTCGGAGCCTGTCAGCAGCGAGACCGCGCTCAGCGAGACGTTGCCGCGCCAGTCGCTGCGCGCGTTGTCTAGACCGAGATGCAGCTCGGCGTGAGCAGCCGCCAGTGTGATGCTCATGAGCTCGGGTGCGTGCAGCCGGCGTAGCTCGAACCAAGCCGACTTGGGTTGGCCCTCACTGTCGATCAACGCCCAACTTTGAACCGGCCAGCAATCATTAAGCTGCCAGATCAACGATCCCTTGCAGAAGGCAGAGCGCCGGTAGTGTTCGAGCGCGCAGCGCAGCGCGTCCCGTTGATTGAGCTGTGAATAGTACACCCAATCCTCCAACGTTTGCGGCTCCGGATAGTGCAGCGCCGCGTACGACAAGAAAACCTCGTAGCCCTTGGCTGTTTTGTCGTGCCAGCGCACGATCGGGTCGCGCACGGAGGCCCGTAAGTCGTGTAGGGTCACGCTCGCGCCTGGCAGCGCATCTCGCGCGTGCTCGGCGAACACGCTGCGCCAAGCTCGCATCGAGCAGGATGAAGCGAAACCATACTCGGATGAGAAACGCGCGCTGGAGTCGCGGTAGTGCTGCCAGTCGCCGCGGCCGTGCCACACGTCCCAATAGTGTTGATCACCGACTCCGCCGGAGTTGCCGTCTTTTTCGCCACCGTGCGGTGAGCTCGGAACGTAGGGCCGCTCGGGGTCGAGCTCGAGCAACACCTGGGGCAAGACCTGGTCGTACAAGTGCTCGCCGTAGTAGCGCGGCGGGCGATGCTCCTCGCCGCCCCAACTCTGCTGAAACATCACCTCGTTCTCGTTGTTGCCGCACCACAGCGCCAGACTTGGGTGATTGCGCAGTCGCCGTACGTTGACGCATGCCTCTTCGCGGACGGCAGCGCCGAACTCACCCGTGTCCGGGTAGTACGCGCATGCAAATGGAAAATCCTGCCAAACCAATAGCCCGAGCTCGTCACACAGCTCGTAGAAGTCGTCACTCTCGTACAAGCCGCCGCCCCACACGCGCAGCATGTTCATGCCGACCTCACGCGCACTCTCCAGTCGTTCGCGTAGCGCGCGGCGGGAGATACGGGACGGGAAGGAGTGACCGGGAATCCAATTGGCGCCCAGCGCGAAGAGGGACTCGCCGTTGACCTCGAACTCGAATGAGCGCCCGAAGGAGTCCTCTTTCTGCAACAAGCGCACGGTCCGGATGCCGACCCTCGTCGTGCGTCGATCGAGCGCGACGGCCGCAAGTCGCGCTTCGGCGGCGCTTCGATCGACCGGCAGCGACGCCGCGTCGAAGTCGAGCGGGCACAAGTAGCTGGTCAGTGTGTGCAACGTTTGTGGCCCGAGCCCGTGCGGGTACCAGCGTTCGGGCTTCGGCAGATCGGCGACTTGGCCGTCGCCGACGCACACGCCCGCGTCGGAAAACACGTGCACGAGCACGCCAGCGTCTGCGTCGCTGTGCGCGTCGAGGCGAACCGCGCCGTTCGGGGCGTGGCTTTGAGTGACGTGCACGTCGCGAATGCGCGCAGCGTACTCGATCAAGCTCACCGCGCGCCAAATTCCCGCTGAAACTAGGCGCGGCCCCCAATCCCAGCCGTACATGTACTGGGCCTTGCGCACGAAGCTACGTTCGTCGAAACGCGCGGTCGTCTCCGGCAGGCCTTGCTCGGCAAAATAACGCGCGCGAATGGCCTTGCCCACGCGGACGGCGGAGTCGAAGCGCACTTCGAGGCGATTCAAACCGGAGACGAGCCGCTCGCTCACGTCGAGCTCGAGCGGTGCAAACATGTTTTCGTGCGCGGCGATCTGTTCACCGTTTAGGAAGACTTGGCACACGGTGTCGAGACCTTCGAAGCGCAGTGCGCGGTGAGGTGCGGCACTGTCGGGGCTGAACTCGAACTGAGTGCGGTAGCTCACTTCCTGGTCGTCGACCCACTGACAACCGAGCTCGTTCATGCGCTCGAACGGGTCGGCGATCACCCCTTGCTCGACGAGATCGAGGTGCACGTGGCCTGGTACGCGCGCCGGCAACCACTCCAACATCGAGCAGGCAATTTTGGCGTCAGCGGCGCGCCATGGGGCGAGCGCAAACTGCCAGTCCTGGTGTAGAAATCGCTGCCGACAAGCTGACCTCGAACCCGCGGCGTGAGCCTCGAAAGACGGAAGCATAGCGGACGACGGTAGCACCGAGGCCCGTCGCAAGGAGAGTCGCAAAAGCGTCGAAAACGCGACGTCGGTGGGACCCTGTTTCAGCGAGCGGCTGGCAAGATCGTTTATTTAGAGGGTAGAGTCGCGCGCGTGAATACCGAACGTCGAATCGTCGTCCCGCCGCGAGGGCTGTACGTCGTGGTTCTCGGTATTCTGATCGCGGCGCTCTTGTATTGGCTGCGCGGGATCTTGACGCCGATCTTTCTGGCTTACGCGATCGCGTACCTGTTGGATCCGATCGTCGATCGCTTCGAAGCGTGGCGCTGCCCGAGACCGGTTGGAATTGCGATCGTTTTGGGCGGGGCCGCTGCTGCCTTCGCGCTCTTCGTGGCGATCGCGCTACCGGGAATTCTGAGCGAGGTGGCGAGCGTGGTGGCCGAGCTGCCCAGCAAAGGCTTGGCCGCGCTGAGCAGCGTCACGCCGTGGCTCGAGCGTCACGGCGTCCACGTTCCGCAATCTACGACCGAATGGGTACAGCGCTTCGGCTCGGACGCGAGCAGTCTCGCGAGCTCTGCCATAGCGCCCGCGGGCGGCGCGTTGACCGCCGTGCTCGGGGCCATGTTGGCGGTCGTGGGTTCGGCCGCCGCGGTGCTGATCGTGCCCGTGCTGGCCGTTTACCTACTCAATGACTTCGACCGCATCACCGCCGGCGTGCGCGATCTACTCCCCACGCGTTATCGCGAGCGGGTGACGCGCTACGCCCGCGAGGTCGACTTCGCGCTGAGTCAGTTCATTCGCGGTCAGCTCACGGTGATGGCCATCATGGCGGTTCTGTACGGCACTGCGTACGCCGTGCTCGGCGTGCGTCTGGCCATCGTGATCGGCATGGCGGCGGGGCTACTCAATTTCATTCCTTACCTGGGTAGCGCGTTCGCTCTCGTGGCTGGGCTCTCGATGTCGCTCTTGGGCGGCTGGAACCCGAGTCAGTTGGCCGGCGTCGTGATCGCCTACGCCGCGGTGCAGTCGTTCGAGAGCTTCGTGATCACGCCACGGATCGTCGGCAAAACCGTGGGGCTGAACGAGGTCTGGGTGCTTCTCGCGTTGTTCGTCGGCGGTGAGCTGTTCGGGTTCATGGGCATTCTCTTGGCCCTCCCATCAGCCGCGGTGGCCAAGATCTTCGTGACGCGCGCGGTGCGGCGTTATCGAGAGTCCGAGCTCTATCTTCGGCCGCGCGCCGAGGCCCCGAGCCAGATCGATCCGTCCGAGCTCGCGCAGCACCTGCGGCCAGGCCCGCCGGATTCCGGCTCTTCAAGGCCGCAGAGTTGAGTGTGCAGAGTGCCGCGCTTATCCTACATTGGCCGGCGCAAGGCCGGCCCGCGTGCGTTTGGATACCGAGATCAACGAAGCTCGCTCGACTATGAATCCACGAGTATGATGCGCGTAGCATGACGAGTGGAGCTATTTGCGCATGATACGTCGGGTGTTGGTGGTGGCGTGTTTCCGTTGGTCGGTGTTGAGCGTGCCGGCGCTCGCGCTGGCGTTCACGCCGCGTAGCGCGTTCGCGCAAGACAAGAAGGAGCTGTCCAAGGCTCGCGCGCTCTTTCAGCGCGCGATCGAGCTGGAACAAGCCGGTAACTACACGCAGGCGCTCGAGCAGTTTCGCGACGTGGGTCAGGTGCGCATGACACCACAGGTGCGCTTTCACATCGCCTCTTGTGAGGAAAAGTTGGGCAGGCTCGTGACTGCGCTCGGCGGCTACGAGCTCGCGTTGGCCGACGCCGAGACGGTGGGTGAGGACTTCAAAAACGAGGTCGACACTGCCGTCACTCGCCTGCGCGCCAGCATCCCGAAGCTCGTGATCCAACGCGGTACCGGCGCAGAGGCCGCGGAGATCGAATTGGACGGCGTGGCGCTCGGCGCAAGCTCGGTGGGCGTGCCAGTGCCGCTCGATCCCGGCCCACACTCGGTCAACGCCAAAGCGCCCGGCTCATTGCCCTTCAGTCAGACCGTGACCATCGCGGAAAACGAGCAAAAGAGCGTCGATATCGAGCTGACACCAGAGCCACAACCGGAAGACACACACGTCGCGAGCGCCGGCGGGCAACCGGTGGATCTCAATGGCAAGCAGCATCCGCGGTTGATCCCGTACGTGATCGGTGGCGTCGGCGTCGCGGGTTTGATCGGCTCGGCAGTGTTCTTTGGCCTACGTCAAAGCGCCCTGAGTGATCTCGAAAGCAAGTGCGGCTCGGATCGCAAGAGCTGTCCTCCTTCGGCACGTGGCGAGGTCAGCAACCTAAGCGTGTACAACACGACCGCTCAAGTGGCGCTCGGGGTAGGGGTGGTCGGCGTCGGCGCGGCCGTGACGCTGCTCTTGTTGCAGAAGAAGCAACCGTCTGCGCAAGCCGGCCTCATGTTCACCCCAGACGCACCGAACGCGCTCGCCGGGGCTTCCGTCAGCGGTCGCTTCTGAACGCGAAGAGTCGAGTTAGAATCCCGGATCTTGGCGCCACTTCGGTGCCCCGGGAGTCTTGGCGCCGGCTTTCGCAGATGCGGACCCGACGGCAGGCACCGCGGCCGTCGGCGTAGCGACTCGCGGAGCAGTGCCCCCGGCTCGCGTAGGTGTAGGCGTGGGCGCGCTCGGAACCTCGGCCGCCGCGCTCTCCATGGGCAAGGCTT
This sequence comes from Polyangiaceae bacterium, assembly GCA_035485095.1. Taxonomy (GTDB): domain Bacteria; phylum Myxococcota_A; class Polyangia; order Polyangiales; family Polyangiaceae; genus PMG-095. Next base: position 5,968 of record DATHOI010000939.1, read on the forward strand.
GCAGATCCACCCGGGGCGCGCTGGGTTCGGCCGTTTGCGCCGGATCAGCCGCGGCGGGAGGCGTTGCGGGCGCGGCGAGCTGGGTCGCTGGCGCGGAGCGGTCCGTGCTTGCGGCGCCGCTCTTGCGCAGCGCAAACGCAGCCAGGCAGGCCACCAAAGCCAAGCCACTCGCCGAAAACAGTAACAGGCGCTTGCGTCGCTGTGCCACCGCGCGTTCCGGCGCGCCCACTGACGTGTACGTGCTCTCCGGTGCCAGACTCTGTGCGACGCCCACCGTAGACAGCGAGCTCACTTGCGATTGAGTCAGCGCGCTGTGTTGGCCCGTACCGCTCACGCTGCCCGTGCGATGGCCTTGTCTGTCAGCGAGCGCGAGCGCCTCAGCAAGCGCTGCCCGGCTTTCTTCACGCTTCTTGCCGAACAACTTGCCGATGAAGGCGCCGACGTCCTC
>DATHOI010000940.1:0-10372 GCA_035485095.1 Polyangiaceae bacterium
GCCAAGGGCCGCGGCGCCATCGCCTCCAACGGACAAATCGTCCTCATGACCGATCCCTCCGGCGAAAACGTCTACCGCACCACCGACGGCGGCAACACCTGGGCGCGCTTCGGCACAGGCCTACCTCGGGTCGCCGTAACCGGCATGTTCGTGGCGCGCGACGGCTCGCTGGTGCGCGTCTCCACCAAGGGCCGCGGCGTTTGGGAGATCCACCCTCGGAGCATGTGAGTGTGAGCTACCCGAAGGCTGCCCCCGCGCGTAAGGATCCATACAGGCCGTCACGCGGGCGGCCACGATCGCTCGTTCGATGGGTTCCGTCCAACCGTGTGAGGGCTCAGCGTCGCGTGCGTGGCGCCGTCATGCTGCCGGTACATTGCATCCGGACCGGGTTTGCGTGCGTGGATGGCGCCAGCCACTTCAACGACGAGCCCAATGTTTGGAGCGAAGAAGTCAGCGATGAATCCGCCGAGCGGATTTGGCGGCGGAATGAGACGCCGAGTTGGCGTGCCTCGAGCGCCGACCAGAGGCGCGCTTCCGACTCGGTCGGGCAACAACGGTACTGACGAGCGAGGAGCTCGAGGCGAGGACGTCGAGATCCAGCTCGATCGCTCGATCGAGCTCAACCGAGTGTTGGCACCGCACGGGAGCCGGGCCTGACGGTGGGCAGCGCTAGCTACTCGGCGCGGCCGCGAACCGACTAGTCAATTCGGCCATCCCAATGGATCAAACGGTGTTAGTGAAGCGGACCGCCGCGGTTGCAATCATGGCACAGTAAACCCAACGTTGCCCGAACCGCTTGCCAAGAAGCCTGGCGCTTGATCAGTGTAGGGCATCTGACCCGCCAGAATACCGCTCACCGTGTTACCGGTGAACGACGCATTGCCTGCCGCTGAAGACGTGACAGCGAAACCGGCAAGTCCCGGAGAGGTTACCGCATTATTCTCGATGACCATGCCCGATGCTGACCCAACGTCAACCCCGTCAAACATTGCATCATCGACGACATTCCCCTTGAGAGTAATGTCGCTTATGGTGCTTGGAGTGCCAGTAACGCCGATACCAATTCCGGGGTATTGAATCGCGTATCCAAAGCTGCCACCTCGCCGAACCGTATTCTCCTGAATTGTTGCATTCTGAAGGTACCCACCGGCCGTCAGATTGCCGCTGAACACGCCAATGCTGATTCCATATTCTTTTACGGAATCAGTGACCAGGTTGTTCTCCACGAGCACATTCACTCCGCCATATATGCCGATGTTGTTCGCCCACCATGGAGCCACCACTGTGTTGCTACGCAAAGTGATCGTGTTCATCTCCACTGCGGATGACGTGTCGTTGATTGCGAGTCCATCATCACCTGAACCGCGGATGAAATTGTTGATCGCGCTGAGGTTATTTCCAGTATTGTTTCCCGGGGCGCCGTTGCCGTTGTTGAGGTTGATTCCGTCCGCCCATGTATTGTTGATGCGGCAATTTTGAACAGTGCCGTTGGTGCCATCGGCCCAGACACCCGCACCTTCGTGCTGTATCCAGAGACTGTCCACGAGCCAATCGTTGCCCTTGATATTGATCCCTCCGCCATTGCCGCCCGCGGTTGTCTCCGATACGGCATTGCCGTCGATAGAGAAGCCCTTCAGCGTGCTAGATGTTGGCGAGAGAACATTGCTGGTAGACGATGCGGGCAGCGGCGGGTTGTAGTAGACAGTGCTGTACCACATGCCTGCGCCTTGTACGGTGATTCCGTTCATGGAGAGGCCTTTGGTCGTGTTCAAGTAAAAAGTACCTTGAGGAATCCACACGACCTGTTTTGACGACTGCGCCTGGTTGATGCAATTCTGGATTGCGCTCGTGCTATCGAACCCAGAGTCGTTTGCCCGCGCACCGCAGTCGGATACGACCGACAGAGAATTCGCAGGCTGCATTAGCGGTGCCGGAGGTGCCTCCAGATCGACCACGTCGACGTTGTAATACGCCGCCAAATTCGACGCATCTTTCTGGAGCGTAATCGCACTTCCCGGAGCTATCGCCGCGCCTTCGATAAACGCGTGCGTCTCGTCCCAGAAAACATGGGGGTCGCCTGAGGATGGAGTATTGTCCATGCCATCATAAGCGCTTCCCTCGTAGACCCAGGTCTGCTTCGAGTTGACATTGAGCGCCTGGCGAAAGGCCCCGTCTACCAGCAGGTCGAGCGTCGAAGTAATGCCGCCGCCGCCCGAAGCGTCCGGAATGGAGTAACGCACATTGATCGCAGTAATGTTCTTCCCGGTGTCGTTTGTCCAAGTTACCGACTGCCCGGAGGCACCTAAATTGACATATGCATGGCCAGAGGCCTCCAGCTGTGGACTCGAGAACTTCGTCGTCGGTGGAGAGCTGAGTGAGACGACGCTTGCGCCCCCGCCCGGAGTTCCACTTTCGGCTTCATACGAAATGAAGGGCGTGGCCGCCCCGACCGTCGGAGCAGCGGTCGAGCCACCCCCTCCAGACGAACCGCCGCTCGCCGTCGCGTCTGCGCCAGCGTCACCCAAACCAGCCGATCCACCACCAGTATTCGAGCCACCTAGCGAATCGGCATGACCACCGGCGCTGCTGGCACCAGCGGAGCCGTGCATGCCTCCAGAGTCGCTTGCTCCGCCGCTGCCCGCGGCGCCAACTGCTGCGCTTCCGCCGGCGCCAGGGCTGCCGCCATTCCCGGTTGCGCTACCGCTAGCTGACGCCGAGCATCCGGTAGCAAGGATGAGTGCGAGGCCAACCAACAAACGGCCCGCCGGAACACATGAGGAACGAACGAATTCATCTGCCATGTGAAACATCCGCAAAGTTGCGCGTGTAGACTGCGTCTGGGGCGCGCCGCTCCCGCCCTGAGGAACTGCTTCTGCCGCGTAGCACCTGATTTGCGGCTCTAGGTCGGAGGCCACATTTGGTCGTTCCAAGTCGACCAGGTTTTGATCAGCCCGGCATCCGCACCGAGCTGAGTGGCGGCCATGACGCCCCAGATGCTGTATTGCTCGGTGGTGTACCCGTCATTCGAGGGATAGGGGCAATACGGGAGGCCATTCGAGTCGAGCGGCAGCGGTACGCGGCCCGCGTCGATGCAGAAGCGCTGGCCGGCGTACTGCTCGTTCGTGCCCATCTGCATATTGGTCGGGTCGCAGATGCGATACTGGCTGCGCATCGTGTTGGCGTACAGCGAGTTGTACAGCGCAATCGAGCCGTTTACGAAGATCAGGTAAGCGCCTGGCGCGATCTGCTCGAGCTGGCGGAAACGTGTCGGCTGGTTGGTGCCAGAGTCCAAGATGGTCGCAGGTGAGAGCTTGAACAGGAGATCCGCTTTGCTTTGCAGGCCACCATTCGTCCAGATGTCGGTCGGGTCGGTCGGGTTTGGCGCGTCGAAGGGCAGATCGGTGTTCGCTTTCTGCGCGAGCTTGGCGTTCACCAAGAAGTAACGCGCGAGGTGCGCGCCCGCGATCCAGCCGGGGGCCTTGGCGGTGTTCAAGTCGTCGGACAAGCCTTCGATGAAGCCTTGTGTGTACGGCCAGTCGATGGGCCCATTCGACGCGCCGCCCCAACCCGGATTGATCGTGACTTGCAATTGGTACCAAGCGTTCGTGCGGTAGTACGAAACAAGCCTATTTTCCCAGGAGAAATAGAATTCGCGCGTGCCCTGGGCGGTCACGGTCGGCGCATAGAGCATGTGCGGCGCGAGGTAGAACACGCTCGGCCAGCTGTAGGGCCAACCGCGCACTTCACCATCGCTAACCCATTGATTCGTCGAGTCCACGTTGCCGTGGAAGATCTGTTGGTTTTGCAGCCCGTACGTCTCGACGATCTCCCACTGCTTCACCGCCATCCAGTGATAGAGACCAACGTCGGCGCGTTCGATGAATGCGTCGGTGCTGAACGGCGTGCACGCTCCGGTGGGACCGCAGGTCGTCAGATCCGCGAGCGCGGCTGTCGCGTTCGAGAGTAGCGCCTGCATTTTCGCTGCGCCCAATTGCACGCCGAAGGGGTTGTTCGGATCGGTCGAGACCCGCGTTCCACGGCCGCCGCCACCAAAGGAAATCGTTTGCCCGCCGAGGTTTTGCAGTTGACCCTGGATATCGTTTCTTTGGTTCGGTGTGAGGTTGGACCAATCGCCATAGACGCCGTTCGGGTTCTTGTTTTGCTCGAGCCACGCTTCGATTGCTTGGAAAGTGGTGAGTGGGTTCCCGCCTTGGTAACCCGTCTCGAAAAGCCCGGTCGTGCTGCCGGGATCCGGCGCCCAAATGTCGAGCGGATGCACGGGCGGAAGCCACGCATTCCAATCCGGGAATTGCAGCGCGAGCGGCTGTTCACGCGTATTCATCACCTTGGTCGCGTCGAGCACGCCGTCGACAGCGGTCTGCGTGACCGAGAGCGGTGTGTCGTCGACGGGCTGACCGAACAAAGCTTTCATGAACGCTTTGCCGTCCGGCAGCACCGCCGCGAGGCCGGCGCCCGCGGACCATTCTACCGCGGGTTTGGCGTCAAGCTCCGGGCCTGGCTGGAACGGCGGATTCCAAGGCGCGGCCTGCGCCACGTGCGGCACCTTCGCGTACAGCGACGCTCGCAAATATGCGGCGATGTCTTGACCCTGAGAGGCCGTCAGCCCGTGGAACACCGAGCGCTGCACGATCGAATTGTTCGAGTAATTGAAGTATTGTAAATCGCGGCCGTCGGTCGCGTGGCAATCGTTGCACGCGGCGCGGATCTTCCGCGGCACGATCGGCGACTTGATCAGCAAGTTTCGCCCCGACCAGAGCGCTTGCCCACGCATGCTCGCGTCCGACGGGTTCTGCCCGGCGGCTTTCTCCAGCGAAATGTCGGCCCAGTTCTGGGTTGCCGGAGTCAGATTGTTGCCCGCGCTGTCGCGCAGCTGCACGTCCAGCACACGAAAGCCGTTGCTGTTGCCGTCGGTGCCGTTGAAGCGGAACTCGATGCGGTTCGCGCCGGAAGCCACGAGCCGGCTGCGCGCGGCATCGTCGAGCACGAGCTGGAAGGAGAGCGTGACCATGCCGCCGTTGATGCCGCCGTGCGCGAGCGCCATCGGGTCGACTTGGACGGTAGAGTTCGTGATGTCCACCCACGGCGCGTCGCTGCTCGTCGTGCTCGCGTTGCCGACGATACGCACGCTGGATTTGGCTTTAACTAGGGGCTTTGCTAGCGCCTCAAACTCGGGCGCGTCGTAGAACCCGCAGCGGTGGCACTGAACGTACAGCGTTTGTACGACGCTCGTGTCGCTACTCACGAGGTTGAGCGTGGTGCCAGCGATTACGGGCGCGTCCGGCGCGCCGCTGCCGAGCACCTCTATCGGTAACGCGAGCTGGGGGCCCGTGCTCACTTGCCCGGCGCTGCCGGCTAAAGCGCCGCCAACGCCCCCGCCCGCACCTCCACCTCCACCTCCACCTCCACCTCCACCCGGCGCCACGCCACTGGAGGCCATGCCCGCGTTCCCCGAGCCGCGGCTCGAACCGTCGATCTGTCCCGAGCCACAGCCGACCAGCCAGATGCAACTCGCGATCATGAGCTTCACCACAGTTTGCGCGCGGAGACGGTTCATGACCGGGAGTTGGCCGGTTTCGCGCAAATCGATCACCACGTGGCCTAATTCGGCCACATGCGATCATTCCAATCGGACCAGCGCTGGACCAAGCTCGCGTCGGCGCCCTGTCTGCTCGCCGCGCCCGCACCCCAGACGCTGTATTGCTCGGTGGTGAAGCCGTTGTCGGCGGGGTACGGACAGTACGGCAGGCCGTCGGCGCCGATGGGCAGGGGAGTGCGCGCAGCATCGATGCAAAATCGCATGCCCGAAGAGGGTTCGGGGCCGCCGAGCTGGGTGTTGTTCGGATCGCAGAGACGATACTGGCTGCGCGCGGTACCCGTGAACAAGGTGTCGTAGCTCGAGAGCATGCCGTTCACGAACAGCAAGTAGAGCCCGGGCGCGATCTGATCGAGCAAGCGAAAGCGTGACGGCGTTGCTGCGTCTGAGTCCAAGAGAATTGCCGGGGACAGCTTGAAGAGCAAATCGGCTTTGCTCTGCATCCCGGCGTTCGCGTACAAGTTCGTAGGATCGGAGGCGGCTGGGGCGTCGAACGGAAGGTCGGTGTTGGCAAGCTGCGCGAGCTTGCCCGCGTTCGCAAAGTAACGCGCCAAGTGTGCGGCGGTGACCGGCGCTGGTGCGTTGGCCGAGATCAGATCATCGGCCAACGCGGTGATCGAGCCGAGGTTGCTGGGCCAGTCGACGGCTCCGTTCGAAGCGCCGGGCCAGCCGGCGGCGAGCACGACTTGGAGCTCGTCCCACTGGTTGGTCCGGTAGTAAGAAACGAGCCGATTTTCCCATGAAAAATAGTACGCGCGCGTGCTGCCCGCGGTGCTTTCGGGCGCGTAGAGCGTGCGCGGCGCTAGGTAGAACACGCTCGGCCAGCTGTAGGGCCAACCGCGTGCCTCGCCCTGGCCGACCCAGTTTCCGCTCGAGTCGACGCTGCCGTGAAATGCGGGCTGCACTTGCAAGCCGTAACCTTCGACGACCTCCCACTGTTTGACTGCGAACCAATGGTAGAGCCCGAGGTTTGCTCGCTCGATGAACGACTCGGTGCTGAAGGGCGTGCACGGACCAATCGGACCGCAGGTCGTCAGATCGGCGAGCGCGGCGGTTGAACTCGAGAGCAGCGCTTGCATGGTCTCCGCACCGAGCTCCACTCCGTACGGGTTATTCGGATCGGCCGAAACGCGTGAGCCTTGGCCGCCGCCGCCGAACCCGAGCACTTGCCCGCCGAGGGCTTCGAGTAAATTTTGGATTTGGTTTCTCTGTGCGGCGCTGAGCGCACTCCAATCGGCGTAGGCGCCGCTGTTCGGGTTGGCCGCGAACCAAGCCTCGATCGCGCCATAGGCGGCGAGCGGCGTTTGGCCTTGATAACCCGTCTCGAAAATCCCGGTCGTGGCCGGCGCTACCGGCGGCCAGATATCGAGCGGATGAATCACGGGCAGCCAAGCGTTCCAATCCGGCAGAGCCAGCGGCAGCGCGGTTTCGCGCGTATTCTGCGTGCGTGTAGGGTCGAGCGCCATGGACACCTCGGTCTGCGTCACGCTGAGTGCGCTAGCGCTTCCCGGCTCGCCGGCGAACGCCGGTACGAAGCTCGAGCCGTTCGCGAGCACCGTGTCGAGGCCTGCGCCTGCCGCCCATTCGACCGCGGGGCGTTCGTCGAGACCAGGCCCCGGTTGATATGGCGGATTCCACGGCGCAGCCGCTGCCACGTGCGGCACGCTGGCGAGCGACGAGCGCAGATACGCGGCGATGGCTTGCCCCTGGGTCTCCGTCAACCCGTAGAACCGACTCCGCTGGACGATCGCGTTGTCCGAATAATTGAAATACTGCAGATCGCGACCGTCTGCGGCGTGACAGTCACTGCATGCCGCGCGTATCGTGCGCGTGACGAGCACGGACTTCTGCAATTGGTTTTGCCCCGTCCACAGCGCTTTGCCCACGGCGCTCGCACTCGACGCGATGGCCCCGGCAGCTTTCTCGCTCGCGATGTCGGCCCACTGCTTGACGACCGGGCTCAAATTCCTGCCGCTCTCGTCCTGGAACTGCACATCCAAAATGCGAAAGCCGTTCGAAATGCCGTCACTGCCATTGAAGCGAAATTCCAGCGTATTGCGCGCGGGCGCCGCGACCAGGCGCGCGCGTGTGGCTGCATCGATGGACACGTGAAAGCCGAGCGTGACGTAGCCCCCGTTGATGCCGCCATGGGCCGCAGCGGCGGGGTCGACCGTGACGTTGCCGTCGGTCACGTCGAGCCACGGTGCGTCGCTGCTCGTGCCGCCGCCGTCGATGCGCAGGCTTGCTTTGACGGTCGTGAGTGGCATGTTCAAGGCTTCGAACTCCGGTGGCCCGTAAAAGCCGCAGCGGTGGCACTGCACGTACAGCGTTTCCACAGCTGACACATTCGCCGCCGAGAGGCTCAGCTCTGCGCTCACGATCACCGGTTCGTCCGGCGCGCCGCTGCCGAGCACCTCGATGGGCAACGCGAGGTTGGTCGCGACCGCCTCGGCGACCGAGCTGCCGCCGAGATCCGCCTGCACCGTGCATCCGTACACGAACAGCAAGGCGAGCGCGAACCACCACCGCCCGATCACGCGCTAATGCCCACTGCGAAGGGTGTCCTGAATGCGATGCGCGTAGGGGCTATCGGGGTGCGCGGATGAATAGGAGTCCGCGAGCGCCTGCGCGGCGCTGCGATTGCCGTTCATCAGCAACGCTTGGACGCGTAGCACGGTGGCCTCGGAACCGAGCGCGCCGCCCTGGAACTCCGCGCCGTAGCGATCGAGCAGATGCAAGGCGGAGCCGGCGTTGTGCGCGGCCAGCGCCTTCTGCGCGAGCTCGAGAGCTTGCACCTCCCGCGCGAGCCGGCCAGCGCTGCCTTCCGTGCGCGCCGAGCGCACCCCGACACTCGTGGTCGGTACTGGCGGCGTGCTCGCAGCAGCGCTGGGCGCACTCGCAGGGGCCACGGTTAAGTCCACGCGCGCTGAAGGGTCGGCGGGCGCGTGGGCGGCAGCCATTGAGCTCGCGCTCGCAACGACCGCGGCTTGTCTCGGCGCCATCGCGCGTGCGTGATGCGCGTGCTCGAGCGCGAGCCCTCCTGCGACGAGGCCGCCGCCAATCACTGGAATGCTTAGCACTTTTAGCAACACGGCAGTGCCACGGCCAGTCGCGGCAGCGGCGCTGGTTGCAGTCGCGACGGTGCTCGCCGCAGCAAGCAGCCCGAGGGTCTCCATAGCGCATGCGCGCAGCCGAGGCGGAACCTGCTCACGTCGCGACGTCTCGAGCAAGGACAGCTCAGTAGCCGTCGCGCCTTCTTCGCACCAACGACGTAGCTCAGTCATGGCGTGCCTCTCTTCACTAAACTCTCGCGCAAGTGCTCGCGCGCTCGCCTAACCCGGGACGCGACGGTTCCGACGGGGATGTCGAGAACTCGGCCGACTTCGGGAGCACTAAGCTCCTCCAACTCGAAGAGCACGAAAGCCTCACGTTGCTCGTCCGGCATCTCGTCGAGCAATGCGGCGAGCAGCGCGAGCTCCCGCTTTTGCTCGAGCTCCTCGTCAGGCTGGCGTGGTCGCGCGAGGCTCAGCGTCGACGCTGCTGACTCCGGATCGAGCGGCACTTCCCTGCGGCGCCTGAGGGTGCGGCGCGCATCCGACGCCACGCGCACGGCGACTCCCAGCAAATAGGCGCGTTCGCCGCCAATTTCGATCTCGCCGAGCCGACGCGCGGCGACCACGAATACTTGTTGCGCGCTGTCTTCCGCGCCCGCCTCGGGTACGCCGAGGCGCCGCAGGGAGCGCCACACCGTCTCCAAGTGGTCAGCCATCATCTGGCGCAGTCGGATGACGTGTGGCGCCTCGCGATCGTAAATCATCGGAAGAAGGGCGAATTCGACACTCACGGGACCTGCCCCATATTGGCCGGAAATTCAGGAAACGATCGCGCCCGCTCGGATTTCAGGGCTTATGCCGATGAAATCATTAAAATATTAGCCCAAGCCCCAGCGCCGCCCGCGCGCTGACATCGGGCACGCTATAGAGCGTGCGATTCGGCTCGAAGAAGTAGTGCGTGCGCGCGACGGGCAACACGGGGCCAAAACCGAGCTCCGCGAAGAACCATTTCGTAACGACCCATTGCACACGCAGCGTGACCTCGGCCGAGGCCCACGGCTCGGTCAATGTCTTCGACTCGCCTCCGACGTGGCCGCGCGCTTCCACCGCGCCGAGCTCTCCACCCGCACAGGGGCGCAGGACGAAGCTCGTGTTTCCGAACCGGAGCGGACAGAGCTCGAGCCGCCCCCCGATGAAGCGCAACGCCGCGCTGCCATCCGAGCCCTGCAGTTGGCTATTTCCGACGAACGCGAGCAAGCGCGCGGCCGGAGACCAAAGCCGGGTGCTCCGCGCGCCGAGCTCGACCCCGATCTCACCGGTCGGGCGCAAGCCAGGGGCAAACGCGCCGCGCGTGTCCGCCAGCAAGACCGCGGACACGCGCGGACCGCTGGGGGGTGTGCCGGCACGCTTGGGTATCGAAGCTCGCGCGGGCTGAGGAGGAGGCGACGGCATCGCAGAGGGCGCGCCGGAGTCGATGTGACCGCCGAGCTGGGTCACGAGCCCGGCGAGAAACGCGAGCGCATGCGCGACCTCGGCGCAGGTTTCGCCTGAGATCTGCCGCGATCCCCGATTTCCATCGCTGTCGAGCGCGACGAGCTCGCCGTCGTATACACCGTCGCGCGCTTCGATGCGCAGCTCCACGCGCACACCCGCCGCGTGAGATTCGTCGTGCACGTGACGGGCCACGTCCACGCGAAACGCGGCC
>DATHOI010000941.1:0-4529 GCA_035485095.1 Polyangiaceae bacterium
CGGCGACTTCGAGCGCGCGGGCAGAGTGTACCGCGAGGTGCTCGAGATCGACGGCGGCAACGTGTTCGCGTTGCGCGGGCTCGAGCGCATCTATCAAACGTTGCAGGCCTGGTCTGACTTGATCGGAGTCCTCGATCGCCAACTCGACGTCGTCGAGACCGAGCGTGAGCGTGTCGAGGTGCTGCTGAAGCTCGCCCAGCTTCAAGAAGAGCATTTCCTCAAGTTCGACATCGCTGCTCAACGGCTGGAGCAGGCGCTCGAAATCTCGCCTGGCGAAGAGCGCGCGTACATCGCTTTGGAGCGTTGCTACAGGCGCCTCAAGCAGTGGCTCGATCTGATCAACACCTACGAGCGGCACATCAGCGAGGCGGCTACGAGCACCACCAAAGTGGAGCTCTATGGCCTGATCGCCTCGGTACAAGCTGAAGAGGTCGGGGACGTCGATCGCGCGATCGACGCTTACCGCAATATCGTCGACATCGACGACACGAACGTGCCGGCGCTCGAAGCCCTGAGCAAATTGTACGAGAAGCAGGGCGACGCCGCGCAGGCCATCGAAGCCATGACTCGCGTCGCGGACCTGACGACCGACGGCAACCAGCGCGTCGAGATGTATTACCGAATCGGTAAGGCGCTCGAAGACAAGCTGGGTGACCGCGGTCAGGCGCAAGAGCGCTTCGAAATGTCGCTCGATCTCGACCCCACGCATTTGCCGTCTCTGGCGGCGTTGCGCACGATCGCGATCGACGAATCGGATTGGGATCGCGCCGCGCGCTACCTCGAGCAAGAGCAACTCAATACGCCCACGCCGCGCGCGCGCGCCAAGTTGCTGGTCGAGCTCGGCAAGCTGCGCGACGACATGCTCAGTGAGCACGAGCTCGCCGTGCAAGCGTACGAGCTGGCGATTCAATGTGATGCGGACTGCGAGGAAGCCGCGCTTCCGCTGCTCCAGGAATACATCCGCGTCGAGCGTTTCCAAGACGCGGAGCCGCTCGCGGAGATGCTCGTCCGCAAGAGCAAGAACAAGGAACGCGGCGAGCAACACACCCTGTACAAGTTGCTCGGTAAGGTCCACGCGTCACTCGGCAACAGTGACAAGGCACTGAAGGCGTACCAGACCGCCAACCAGCTCGACTTGACGGATCAAGAGAGCATTCGCGGCATCGCGGACATGGCGTTCCAATTGCAAGACTGGCCAAGCGCGCTCACGAATTACCAGAAGGTGCTGACCTCGCTGGCCGAGGAAGACACCGAAGAGCGCACGGACGTCTACTACCGCCTCGGCTGCATCAAGCGCGAGCAGGGTCAGGCCAAGCAGGCGATCAACAACTTCGAGAAGGCACTCGGGCTGAACGGCGAGCACCGACCGACTCTCGAAGCGCTGGTCGACATCTACGGCAAGGGCAACGACTGGAAGCAGGTCGCGGCGTACAAGCGCCAGATCTTGGACAGCGTCTTCGACGGTGAAGAGCGCTACAAGGTCCTGAACGAGATCGGCGACATCTGGAGCGAGCGCGAGAAGAACCCGCAGAAGGCGATCGAAGCGCTCGAAGAGGCGCGTGACCTGAAGCCGCAAGACCACGTGCTCCTGCACAAGCTCTTGCAACTTTACCAATCGGCGCAGGATTGGCAGAAGATGGTCGACACGCTGCAGTCGATCGCCGAGCACGAGAGCAAGCCCGACGTGAAGGCGCGCTACATCTTCACGCAAGCCCAGATCTACCGCGACAAGATCGAAGATCTGGACCGAGCCGTCGAGCTGTTCAACGAATCGCTCGATCTGAACCCGAGCTACCTCGAGGCGTTCGAGCGCATCAACAAGGTGCTCACCCAGCAGAAGAACTGGAAGCAGCTGGAGCGCGCCTACCGCAAAATGCTGCACCGCATTGCGGGCAAGGGCAACGCGGACCTCGAGCACACGCTCTGGCACCAACTCGGTCTGATCTACCGCGATCGTCTGCAGCAGACCGACTCGGCCATCGAAGCCTTCAAGATGGCCTCGACGAATAAGCCGGATGCGATCGTCGTTCGGCAAATTCTGGCCGAGCTCTACGAAGTGGGTGAGCGTTGGGACGACGCGATCGTCGAACAGCGTTCGATCCTCGAGGCAGAGCCGCTCAAGATCGACGCTTACCGTGCGCTTTATCGCCTGTACTTGCAGAAGCAGGCTTACGACGAAGCGTGGTGCCTGGCGGCGGCCATCGCCTTCATGAAGAAGGCGGATGAAGAAGAGCAACGCTTCTTCGAGGACTACCGCCCGCAAGGCATGCTGGCCGTGAAGGGCAGGCTATCCAACGAGCTTTGGGTCAAGCACGTCTTCCACTCGGATGAGAATCTGTACATCTCGAAGATCTTCGAGATGATCGCGCCGGCAGCGCTACAAGCGAAGATCGCGCAGCTCCAAGGCCAGGGCAAACTGCCCGTGCTCGACAAGCGCTTCCGTCAAGACCCGGCTACGTCGACCGTCACGTTTGCCAAAACGTTCGGCTGGGCAGCGCAAGTGCTCGGGGTGCAGGCGCCGGAGCTTTACGTCCGAAACGACGTGCCGGGCGCGATCGTCGCCGTCCCGTCGGTCCCGCCGGCCTCGGTTGCCGGTCAGACGGTGCTCACGGGCTTCCAGCCACAAGAGCTGACGTTCATGTGCGGCAAGCATCTGTCGCACTATCGCGGCGAGCACTACATTCGTACGTTGTTCCCGACGCAGGCGGAGCTCACGATCATGCTCTTCGCGGGCGTGATGCTGGCGGCTCCGAGCACGCCCATGCCGCAAGACATGGCGGCCCAAATTCGGGCCACCGCGCAGGAGCTGGCGAAGTACATGCAGCCGGTGCAGTTGGAAGGCTTGCGCTTGGTGGTGAAGCGCTTCATCGACGAGGGCGCCAAGGCCAACATCAAGCGTTGGAACCAGGCCGTCGAGCTCACTGCGTGTCGCGCGGGCATGATCGTGTGCGGCGATCTCGAGATCTCGAAGAAGCTGATCGGCGCAGAAGCCCAGCTCCCCGGAGATCTCTCCGCGGGCGACAAGATGAAGGAGCTGCTGCTCTATTTCGTGAGCGAGCAGTATTCCGAAGTCCGGCGCGCGCTCGGCATCGCCATCGCGGTGTAGTGTCGAATCGGCGGGCAGCCCGCCGATTCCGCACTTCAGCCCCAGCAAGCCCCTTACCCGAAGGTGGCCGGCTCGCGCTATTTGCCCGGGAAATCCAGGGTCAGGCGCAGGCCGGTGCCGATGTCCGTGTACAGCCTGTAGAACGAGAACGAGCTGTCCGAGCCCATGTCGAGCTCGAAATACGGCCCGATCGCGACGTTGCTCGACGCGTACCAATTGCCACCCAGAGTGAGTCGCAAAAACTCGGCGCCCAAGAAGTGCTGGCTCGAATGGCCGATGCTACCCGTGTTGTCGATGTTCGTCTGGCGCACGCCGACCGCGAGCGAGCCCCACGGATCGAAGCGCGTGCCCTGCACGACGTGATAAGCCAAAAATGGGCCACCCGCGAAGCTCTTCGAGGCGCAAGCCGGGCAGTCGGGAGGGCTGGAGTACTCGCCGAGCTCGCCCCAGACACCGACAACTACGCTGCGGCTGAGCCCGACGCCGAGGTCGAGGTTGAGAGCCAGAGCCGGACCGAGCACGCTGCGCTGAGTCTCAATCGAGTTGAAGCTGCCGAACGGCCATTTGGCGCCGAGCGCGGCGCCCAGCTCGAAATGACCAGCGAGCAGATCGCGCGCGTTGGGGATCGGCTCGAGCACCGCTTGGTCGGACTCTGCTGGGCTGATCACCGGTCCGTCGGGCATCGCGATCGTGCCGGGTGCGGGCGGCGTGGCCGTGGCCGTGGCGGGCGTCGCGGCGGACGGCGCTGACTCGGGAGCCGCACTCGCGGGAGCTTCGGCGTGAGCGAGCTCGGCTAGAAAGAAGCCTGCCAGGGCTACGCACGGCGCGGCGAGGGATCGCATGGCCGCCTTGTTAGCATCGGCGGGGGGCTCACGAAACCCCCGCTTCGACCTTTGCAGCAACCGACTCGACGCGCCGGCCGATGGGACGCCCATGCCTTTCGAGCCGCTGCCGAGCACCGAGCACACCTCTCAAACCATCGAATGCCAGCGGACCGTGGCGCGCGGCCCCTGGCGGGTCGATGTCGGAACCGAAAACGAGCCGGCAAGCCTAGTACTTCGCCGCGGTGATGAGCTCACCCTGGGCAGCGGGCGCGGTGCGGGGCTGCGCATCGAAGACGCCGCGGTAAGTAGCCTGCACTGTCGTCTGCGCGTGCTCGATTCCGGAATCGCCGTCGAGGATTTGGCTTCGAAGAACGGCTTGTACGTGGCCGGCGCGCGCGTTTGCGCGGCGCTGCTCGCGGAGTCGGGCGCGGCATTCGTGGTCGGGCGCTCCGCCGTCTCCGTGCGAGTGATCGAATGTGACGAAGAGGAAGCACCGAGCGATCCACTGCCGGGGGTGATTGGAACGTCCGCGCCCATGCTGCGCGTGGCTCGCCTAGTGCGACGACACGCCAAATCGCGCGTGCCGATCTTGCTTCAGG
>DATHOI010000942.1:0-3960 GCA_035485095.1 Polyangiaceae bacterium
TCGTACGATGCCGCCCTTGGCGATATCCGAATACTTGATCTCTTTCGCGAGACCCTTCTTCGATTGAACCTTCACCAGCGCCGCTGTCAGCGTCGTCTTACCGTGGTCGATGTGACCGATCGTTCCGACGTTCACGTGCGGTTTCGTTCGTACGAACTTTTCCTTGGCCATCAGTCCCGAGCTCCTTGATTTTCCGCTTTGCTCAATTGGTTCCGCGAACCTTCGCGACGATCTCTTCTTGCACTGCCACCGGGGTCGGCTCGTAGTGCGAAAACTGCATGGTGTACGTCGCGCGGCCCTGCGTTTTGCTGCGCAGGTCCGTGGAGTAACCGAACATGGTGGCGAGGGGCACCTCGGCCGTAACGACCTGGGTGTTCTTGCCGCGCTGGCTCATGCCCTGAATCTTGCCGCGACGCGAGTTCAGATCGCCGATTACGTCACCCAAATTGGCGTCCGGGGCGACGACCTCGACCGCCATCACCGGCTCGAGGATGTGGACGCCAGCGCGCTTGGCACCGTCTTGGAAAGCCATGGAGGCCGCGACCTCGAAGGCCGGCCCGGACGAATCCACCTCGTGGTAGCTGCCGTCGTAGAGGCGCGCCTTCACGTCGGCCATCGGAAAACCGGCGAGCACGCCGCGGCCCATGGCCTCGCGGATGCCCTTCTCGATCGAGGGGATGAACTCTTTCGGAATGATGCCGCCGATAATGCCGTTCTCGAACACGAAGCCCGACCCGCGCTCGCCCGGCTCGATCTCGATTTTTACGTGACCGTATTGGCCGTGACCGCCGGATTGGCGGATGAATTCGCCCTCCGCGCTGGCTTTCTTGCTGATGGCTTCGCGGTACGACACTTCCGGTTTGCCGACGTTGGCCTCGACCTTGAACTCACGCTTCAAGCGGTCGACGATAATCTCCAGGTGGAGCTCGCCCATACCGGCGATGATCGTCTGGCCCGTCTCCTCGTTCGTGTACGTGCGGAACGATGGATCTTCGTAGGCGAGCTTGCCCAGGCTGATGCCGAGCTTGTCGAGATCTGCTTGAGTCTTCGGCTCGATCGCGATCGAGATCACCGGCTCCGGGAACACCATGCGCTCCAGAATGATGGGCGACTTTTCATCGCACAGGGTGTCGCCGGTGCGAGTGTCGCGCATACCGACGGCCGCGTAGATGTTGCCGGAGTGGCACTCCTTGAGCTCTTCGCGCTTGTTCGCGTGCATGCGCAAGATGCGCCCGATGCGCTCACGCTTGCCGCGCGTGGAGTTGAGCACGCTCGTGCCGCTCGAGAGCTCGCCCGAGTAAACCCGGAAGAACGTCAGATTGCCGACGAACGGATCGTTGGCGATCTTGAACGCGAGCGCGGCGAACGGTGCTTTGTCGTCTGCCGGGCGTTCCAGGACTTTGCCCTCTTTGTTCGGGTCGAGACCTTTGACCGGCGGAATGTCCAGCGGTGACGGCAAGAAATTCACCACCGCGTCGAGCAGCATCTGTACGCCCTTGTTCTTGAAGGCGGAGCCGCAGAACACGGGCACGAACTTGAAGCCGACGACGGCCTTGCGAATCGCCGCGTAGATCTCGTCGTTCGAGACGTCACTCGCGCGGCCGTCCAAAAACTTCGCCATGATGGCGTCGTCCATGTCGGCGCAGGCTTCGATCATCGAATCGCGAAGCTCACTGCACTTCTGCTTGAGCTCAGAGGGAATCGGTTGCCAAGCGTATTTCGCGCCGAGCGAGTCGTCGTCGAAAATCGCGGCTTCCATCCGGATCAGATCGACGATGCCGCGGTGTTGCTCTTCCTCACCGACGGGCCATTGGATTGGCACCGGTGTGACGCCCAAGCGGTCCTTCATCGAGTCCAGATTCATCTGGAAATCGGCGCCGGTCTTGTCGAGCTTGTTCACGAACGCGATGCGCGGAACGTTGTACTTGTCGGCTTGACGCCAGACCGTTTCACTCTGCGGTTCGACGCCGTTGCCGCCGTCGAACACCGCGACGGCGCCGTCGAGCACGCGCAAGCTGCGCTCGACTTCGATCGTGAAGTCCACGTGGCCGGGCGTGTCGATGATGTTGATGCGGTGCTTCTTCGCCTCGTTCGGGCCGAAGAGCGGAGTCCAGAAGCAATTGGTGGCGGCGCTCGTGATGGTGATGCCGCGCTCTTGCTCTTGCTCCATCCAGTCCATCGTCGCGGCGCCTTCGTGCACCTCGCCGATTTTGTGGTTGATGCCGGTGTAATAGAGGATGCGCTCGGTGACGGTCGTCTTGCCGGCATCGATGTGCGCCATGATGCCGATGTTGCGCGTGCGTTCGAGGGCGTATTCGCGGGCCATTGGGTCTATTCGCGGCTTGCAGGTCGAAGGGGGCGGAACATAGACGAAACCCCCTCCAGCCTTCGGTCTCCCTTTTTCGGGAAACGCCATGTCGGCTGAAAGGGGTTCGGGGTGCTTCGCAGCTGCCTGTCGTCGACTTGCCCGGTGGCGCGTCGGCTTCGGCGGGAGCAACCCGATCCTATGTCGTCTTCTTCATCTTGCTTGGAGCGACTCCTCTTGCCGTTGAAAGCCCGAGAACCAAAAAGCTAAACCGCAATCACCAGCGGTAGTGAGCGAACGCTTTGTTCGCGTCCGCCATCTTGTGCGTGTCGTCCTTCTTCTTCACGGCGTTGCCGCGCAGCTGCGCCGCGTCGACCAGCTCTGCTGCCAGGCGCTCGCGCATCGTCTTCTCGCCGCGATCGCGCGAGTAGTTCACCAGCCAACGCATGCCGAGAGCCACGCGACGCTCGGGACGAACTTCGACCGGCACCTGGTACGTGGCACCACCAACGCGGCGGCTCTTCACTTCCAAACGCGGCTTCACGTTGTCCAGTGCTTTGCGGAAGATCTCGAGCGGGTCTTCCTTGAAGCGGGTGCTGATCACGTCGAAGGCGCCGTACAAGATGCCTTCTGCGGTCGACTTCTTGCCGCCGATCATCAGCGAGTTGGTGAACTTCGCGACCAGCTTGTCCTTGTACTTCGGATCGGGCGTGATCTTGCGCTTCGGTACGTCTCTACGGCGGGGCATCGGGATATCCTCTTGGAGCTTATTGCTTGGGACGCTTCACGCCGTACTTCGACCGGCTGCGGTTGCGCGTGGCTTTGTTAGTGCTGCTCGGACCTGCGGCGCCCGAGGCGTCCAACGTGCCGCGCACGACGTGGTAGCGAACGCCCGGCAGATCTTTCACGCGACCGCCGCGGATGAGCACGACGCTGTGCTCCTGAAGGTTGTGACCTTCACCGGGGATGTAGCTGATCACTTCCATGCTGTTCGTGAGGCGCACGCGACACACCTTCCGGAGCGCCGAGTTCGGCTTCTTCGGAGTGGTCGTGTAGACGCGCAAACACACCCCGCGCTTTTGCGGACAAGAACGGAGCGCAGGGGACGCAGTGCGCGTCTTGATGACTTCCCTGCCGAGACGGATCAGCTGTTGTACTGTAGGCATCGAAAAAAAAGCCCTTTTACGGCCGGTTAAACGGGGGGCCGGTTTTGGGGGAACGGGAGGGTAGCCGCGGCGCTTGCCATGTCAAGCGCTGTCTCTTCGGAGTCTCGCGGCCAGTCGGGAGCGGCCTTCTACACTCCTTTCACAGAACCTCCCAGAGGTCGTCCGTTCAGGGGATTTTGGGAGGAGGCGGCCGCCTGGCCGACACTGGATTCCCAATCAAATCCTCAGGCGGGGTCAGCCGGGTGGTGGGCGCGCTCAACCAGGACCATTCCGGGGTCAACAGCGCAACGCGCGCCGCGTCGAGCGCCGGCGCGCTGGCTCCGAGAAAGACCGCGCGCGCGTCTGCGCCACCGCGCCTCGTCAAGACCGCCTTGAGCTCGGCCCCGGCGCGGGCTGCTGGGCCGCAGGCAAAGAGCACGCGCTCGCCGCCCACACGGCCAAACTCAGCGGCTTGTGAAGACGGCCAAGTGTCAGCTGCCGGAAAGACCA
>DATHOI010000943.1:0-3904 GCA_035485095.1 Polyangiaceae bacterium
CGTCCACACCGGTGGTGGGTTATAACCGTGGTCCTTCTGCATGTTGTCCCAGTAGCTACCCACTGAGGAGTGATAGAACCAATCGACGTCCTTCTTCCAATCCTCCCAGCGCGCCGCTGTAAAGCGGTTCTTGCACTGGCCCGGATCGGTGAGGATATACGTGTCCTTGACCTGCTTGATCAGGTTGACGCGTAGATCGCGGATCTCACGGTTGGCGACGCTCGCACGGCGCCCGAGCTCGATTTCAGCGACCGCCGTGCACTCGTAGAGTTGGTTGTAGCCAATCTCTTTGAAGTACTTGGAGCCGAGGTAATAGTGAAAGAACTCGTGCCGATGGTAGTATTCGCTATACCGGACGTTCGGATTGAAGAAGTCGAAGTAGGTGAAGAACGCCGCGACCGTCAACACGATCGCGACCCAGCGTTTCGTGCGGCGCGAGATGCGTTCGCGCAGCTTGGCGGCGCGCATCTCGTACATCAGGAGCAGCGCGGTCGTCATCGTCAGGACGATGCGCATGCCCTTCATGAAGTTCTCCCAGTGCGTCTTCTCGAAGATAATGTTCTGCCAGAAGAAGTCCTGATCGGGGGCGAACGCCGTCAGATGGGAGATCGCGTTCAGCACGGAAAGCAGAGTCATCGCGCGAGGGTTTACACCAGAGCTGGAGGCTTGTCAGCGGGGGGAGCACCCAGCCGTAAGGCCAGCCTTGCGAGCGCTCGAAAAAGGCCGCGCGGGCTTGCTTTTGCCCCCAAATAAACTCGAGCCGGGTAATCCGTTGGACTACCCGGCCCGTCGTAGCGAGCCCCAAAATCCCGGAGGGGTGAGGGGCGTTGACACTGTCTGGCCCGCACGATCGACGCGCGACTCAAACTATGCCCAGCCGTAAATACCGAGGCCCTGGCGCTCCAGCTTGCAGAGCGGCCGACCTCGCTCGGCTAACCTCGAGGGTCCACCTCCGGGATAAAGGTACAACTACTAATCATGCCTGTCCTCCTCCGGCCATAGCCGGACGCCCGCGCCACTCACTCAACCGAGAGAGAGACTCAATCGCTCGGTAAGCAGCGTTGGTGGGCGCTTCCGAAAGGAGACCGTTACGCGGTCTCGACCCTAAAGTGCAGGCGCGGGGGTGCTCCTCCACCGGACAAGCCCGGGAATGACTTCCAGCCTGCACGTTGGTTCAGACATAGCACCCCGGCCCAAAAATAACCAGGGCTTCCGTCGCAAATGCGGCAATTTCTCGACGCTGCGGGGGACGAGGCCCGAGGGCTCCTGGCCGGTCCGCACCCACTCGGCCCTGGTCTTCAGTCGTCGACCGCCGTCGGCAGAGCGGTGCGCTCGGCGGTGAGACTGTAGCTGACCAAGCAGGGCAGGGCCGCAAAGCCTCCCTGCACACCGACCCAACCCGCACACTCTGACCCCGCCTCGACCGAATAGCCGAAGCTCATGTCGATCGTGAAGCTGGCTACGTCCGTGCTGCTCGAGCTGAGCACGCCGTTGGCGGTATCACTCCTCAGGATGATGCAGCCCGGCTGCGCCCCTTGCGCGGCTTGCAGCGTCACGTCCACACCACTCTGGAAAGCGAAGCTCGTCCCGTTACTGGCGATCGTACCGGGGATGGCTTCCTCGCCATTGAGCCA
Organism: Polyangiaceae bacterium; assembly: GCA_035485095.1. Taxonomy (GTDB): domain Bacteria; phylum Myxococcota_A; class Polyangia; order Polyangiales; family Polyangiaceae; genus PMG-095. The sequence goes on from DATHOI010000943.1 coordinate 1,635, forward strand.
GTAGATCGTGCTCGCCTCTCGCGACAGCTTCACGTCGAACTGCCATTGGCTCGTCACGCCGAGCACGGGAGCTTGGCACGTGTCGTCGGTGAGGTTGCCGGTGGCGTGGAATGTGCCCAACCGATCCCCGGGCTCGTACGCGTCTTGGCCATGGCCAACACAACCGACACACAAAAACAGAACCGCGCACACGACGCTTCGTCGCATGCGCGGCACGCTACAATCGCTAGAACGCGCGGGCCAAGATCCGGCGCGAGCTCACGGGGTTAGCTCAGGATTGCGCCGAATCGCTGCCGGCCGCCGAGGCGGTGCGGGCACGCGCTTCTTCCAGACCGACGCGCTTGCGCTGGCGGAGCTTCATTCGCTTGCCTTTGAGCGGCGTGGTGAGCCATTCGTGACGACGGCGGACGTTCCAGAGTGCGCGATTCGACATGTGGGCGCGTCAATTAGCCGACCTCGCGCGCTCGCGCAAGGTAAACTACCCAGGAAAAGCAGCGCGAGTTTTGGAAGCGCCGCGCTTTTTGCCGATTCAGCCCGCAATCTTCCTAGAATTTTCGCCATGACCACTCTGATTCCGCCTGTGCCGGTCACCGGTGGGGCAGTTCATTCGCCGCGCGGCACGCGCTACTTGCTCGGTAAACGGCTGGGCAGTGGTGCTTTCGGCGCCGTTTACGACTGCATCGGCCCGTTCGATCAGTCCTTTGCCTTGAAGCTGTTTCTGCCCGGGCAGCGGCCATACGCCGAAGTGCGGGCGGAATGGCTCAAGGAGGCCGAGCGCCTATATCGCTTACGCCACCCGAACATCGTGTACGTGCACGACTACTTCGAGGCGGACGGCCTGTTTTACTTGGTGCTCGAGCGTTGCGACCACAGCCTGGACGAGATGCTCACGGCGCCATTCACCGATCGCCTCGTGGTCGACGTGGCGCGCCAGTTGCTGTTCGCGGTGCAATACCTTGCGGACAACGAGTTCGTGCACAACGATCTACACGCGGGCAACGTGCTGGTCGTGCAAGGTGAGCATCTCACGGCAAAATTGAGTGATCTCGGCATCGCGCAAGAGCTGTACGGGCATGACGGCGCCCGCCCGCCTATCGTGCAACACCGGTTGATGGCGCCGGAAGTCGCTGCCGGCGGCTACTCCACCAAGCAGAGTGATCTGTATCAGCTCGGGCTCCTGATGTACCAAATGCACACCGGGGTCTATCCGATCGATACCACGACTGGCTACGACGGAATCATCGCGCAGATTCGCGAGGGCGTACCGCGGGCGAAGGCCGAAGCCTTGGGCACACCCATTGGTGATGTCGTGAGCGTGATGCTGCGTCGTCAAGAACAATACCGGTACACCTCGGCGCTCCAGGTTTGGGAAGATCTCCAGAAGCTCGATGTGTGGTCGCGTGACCGCGCGCTACGCACCGGACCGCTCCCCAAGTTCGAGCCCAGTCCCGACAGCCCGAAGTAGGAATAGCAATGCGCGTTACGATGGTAAAAAAGAGGCTCCTCGACGGTGAAGCGTGCAAGAAATGCGTGCAGGCCGAGGACATGCTCAAAGCGCGCGGGCTTTGGTCGCGCATCGATGAAGTGGTGTGGGCAGTGGAGGGCGAGCCAGAGTCGCCAGGCTTGCAGCTCGCTGCACGGCATCACGTTGAGCTAGCGCCGTTTTTCATCGTCGAGAGGGAAGGCAGCGAGCCCCGCGTGTACACGAGCACCGTGCAGTTCATCAAAGAGGCGTTGGGGGGTGGTGCGAGCGTCGTGCCGGCGACGGCCTCGGGCGCGCCGCTCACTGCGGACGAGCTGGCAAGCCTCAGCGTGGACTTCGACACGGCGCCCCCCGAGCGCACGCTGCGCTGGGCGCTCGAGCGCTTCGGGCGTGAGGTGGCGATCGCTTTCAGTGGCGCGGAGGATGTCGCGCTGATCGACATCGCCGTCAAAACAGGGTTGCCGTTCGCAGTCTTCACGCTCGACACGGGGCGCTTGCACCCGGAGACGTACCGCTTCATCGAGAAGGTGCGCTCGCACTACGGCATCGGGATCGATGTGATGTTCCCAGACGCGGCGCAAGTCCAGGATTTGGTGCAGAAGAAGGGCCTGTTTAGCTTTTATCAGGATGGCCACGGTGAATGCTGCGGCATTCGCAAGATCGAGCCGCTACGCCGCGCGCTTGCCGACAAGCGTGCTTGGATCACCGGGCAACGCCGTGACCAGAGTCCCACGCGCACCGACGTGCCCGTGATTCAGCTCGACTCGAGTCACCCCGGGCTGGGCGG
>DATHOI010000944.1:0-7289 GCA_035485095.1 Polyangiaceae bacterium
GATGCGTCGAGCGGGCGCGGCGCGGCCTTCGGAGCTTGCGGACTCACCGCGGGCGGGAAGGGTTGCCGAGGCGGCGGCCCGGCAGGATTCACGGCGGGCGGCTTGGCCGTCGTTTCCAGGCCGGGTCGTGGCACGGCTGACGGCAGTCGCGGGCCGGGTCGCGGCACGGCTGACGTGATGCGTGGCACCGGGGGCAACTCCGGCGCGTTGAACGTTGGCAGCTCTGACCGCGATGCCGGTACGTGCGGCGTTTCGACCTTGGCGCTCGCAGGTGTGCTCGAGAGCAGCTCGTCGATGTCGGAGCCGGCCAGATCTTCGAGGCCACTCGTGCCGTCGTCCGCTTGCACTTGCGCAAATAGGTCTTCGGTGCGCCCGACGACCGTGACTTCGTCCTCGGGGTAGTCACGCTGCGCCGGTTGGTGCAGTTTTATTTTTCTGGGGGTTGGCGCGGCCGACACTGGCGCTTCGTCGAAGAGCAGCGAATCGAGCAAGGCGTCGGGCTCGAAATCGAGATCATCGCCCAGCTCTTTGCCGATGCTTCCGGCGCTCCCAGCGCGACCCGGTGCTGGCCGTTTGGGCTCGTTGGGGTCGCTCATTTTACGCCCATCCCGAGTTGATCTCTGAGCTCGAGATAGCCTGGTGACAGGACGAACGAGAGCAACCGCTTGGCTCGTGCCGCGGACTCATCCGAAAGACCCTGCGCGCCGCGCTCGCGACCGTTTGCCGCGAGCACCCACGACACGTCACCCGACGCGATCACGGCCATGCGATCGAGGCTGGAAATTGCGGCGCGCGACCATGCGATCGGGTCCTGGCCGGAGTTTGCGACCGCGCGTGCCAATTCGGGGAGCAACCGGCGCACGCGGCCCGGCGCCTTGCCGAGCAGTCGCTGAAATTCGGACAACATGGCGTACGCGGGTGAGGGCAGCTCGACTTTGCCGAGCCGGCACGCCGCGACCACCAAAGCACCAATCTCAGCCGATTCGCGGTGGCGGAGCACGGTCGTGCCGCGGCGCAGCGCGAACAGCTCACGAGCCACCGCTTGCCGATGACGCGGCGCGAGCGGAGCCATCACCGCCGAGCCCAGCAACAAGGCCGGCACTTCGCTGGCGATGCCGATGACCGCGTCCGGATCTCGCCCGCCCACGTACAGCTCGAACTCGCCGAGCCCGAGCGCGCCGGCCCAAGCCGCGATTTCGTTGCGCACGGGCAAGCCGAGCCGTGGGTCGACGCGCTCCTTCTTGCCCACGCCGAACGCGGCCAAGCTCGGCCCGAGCTCTTCGCAGATCGTGGTCGCGATGGCGCGCATCAGATCGCCGATCGGCCCATGATCCTCCGGGTCAGCGAGGTCCGGTAGCGCGCGGTCGTCGATCGCGATCCGCGGCACGTGAGCCACCCGCTGGTCGATGCGCACGAGCTCTTGCTCGACGGCCTCCGACGACACGCCGAGCGCGATCAGCGCGCCGAGCGAAGCTTGGCGCAACGGCGCCCTGCCTAGGAACGAAGCCATGCGAGACAGCCGCTCCACGCGCTCCGTATCCATGGGGTTTTGCAACAAGGTTTGCGTGAGCCGCCCGAGCCCGCGCTCCAGAAGCGCAGTTGCCACGTTCTTCGGGAACGCGTCGCCGAGCACGAGATCGAGCGCCTCGCCGTCGTCGGGGAGCTCACCGAGTAGCTTGCTCGTGGCGGCTTGCGCGCGCCCCTTTTGCTTCAAGCGATCACGGTAGATGACCATCGCGAGCCGCGCGGCCTCGATGCGTCCGGCCGAAGTTTCTCGTTCGTTCATCAGTAGCTCGAGCGCTTCGGTCGCCTGATCCCAGGCTTCGGCGCGTGCCGCGGCGCGGGCCAGACGCTCGCGCACGGGCAGTGTGCTCAAGCCAGAGCGGTGCAAGTTGGAGAGCACGTCGAGCGCGGCATACGCGTCGTCGAGCTTGTTCTCGTACAGATCGACCGCCGCGATGCCGCTCATTAGACGCTGTTGGGCGGGCGCTTCGTCCAACGCGCCGAGGCGCGCCAGGTTCTCGGCGGCTTCTGCGAAGCGCCCGAGCGTGATGTAAATCTCTCCAGATAGCGCGAGCGCTCCGACGTGCTCCGGCTCCAGCATGCGCACGTTCTCGAGCGCCGCGAGCGCGCCCTCGCGATCCCCGGAGCTGCGGAGCACGCGGGCTCGCTCCCAGAACAACTTGGCGATCTCCTCGGGATCCTCGGCAACATCTAGGCGTCGCGCGACGAGCTCCAGCAAACGCGGCGCGTCCTTGCGTTCACGGACCATGCGAAACAGCCGATCGAAGGCCGTGAAGCGCCGCACGTCGCGTTCCACCGCGCGCGACAGCGCGAATTCGCCGCGCGTGCGGTCCTTGAACTCGTCCAGCAAGATGCTGGCCGCTTGCTCCCACAATTGGCTGCCCGAAGAGGCGTCGCTGACCGCGTCGCCGAGCGCGGCGCAAGCTTCGGCGAGGGTTGCGCGATCTCCCACTGCCTCCGCGGCGGTGCGCAGGCCTTCCCAGCCCATCAACTCCTCGGGGTGGGCCTCGACGACTTGCCGAAACGACTCGAGCGCGGCGCTCGTGTCGCCATAAGCGAGCTGATTGTAGCCCGCGAGCGCGGTTACGACGCCCAGACTCTCTTCGCCCAGGTTGAGTCCGACATCCAGGAGCGCGTGCGCGCGCCGACGCGGATCGCTGCCTGGCGTCGCGAGCTCGAGATTGGTGAGCTTGGCGGCGGGCTCCGCTGAATCGAGCGGCGCGTGGCTGCCCTCACCCGAGAGCTGCGAGACGAGTGCCGCCGAGGCTTCGAACACCGCGCCGAGCGCCGCGGGCAGCCGCCGCGCGAGAGCGAGGCGCGCTTCGATCTCGCTCTTTACGTCTCCCGAGTGGATCGCGGCGCCCAGCCACTCGAGAGCAGGTGCCAAACCGGGGTCTGCGCTGGCCCAGTTCCGCGCAGCGTCGGTGAGCGTCGCGTCTGCGCCGTTGGGTGTGCGCGAAAGCTCGATGGCGTACGCCGCACCGCGAGCGAGCGCCGCGCTGCCGCGATTTTCAGCCAACTGCTCGAGCGCGCGGGCGCGATCGTCTTCTTCGCTTCCGCTCGGGCTCCACAGCGCGCGGGCCAGCAAGGCGGCACTGTGCAGCTCGGAGCCGGTGTGCTCGAGCGCGCTCGTCAACGCGTCGCGCGCCGCGTTCGAATCGCCACCGCGCGCGACCTCCAGCGCGAAGCGATCGAGCGCCGCCAGATCGGGCGCATTTTCCGCCGCTGCCTCGAGCGCGCGCCGACGCGCGTGAAGATCATTGGGCTCGGCTGCCGACAGCGCCCAGCCGAGCAACGCATTTGCTCCGCGAGCGTGGCCGCTCGCCGCTCCGAACGATTCGACGGCGGCTTTGCGGTCACCGGCCTGCCACGACAAGATGCCCGCCTCGAGCTCGAGCGCGAGGCCGAGCTCCGGATCGTCGGTCGCGCTGGCCGTCGCGGCCAGTACGTCGGCTGCGCGCTCCGGCGAGGCGTGGGCCTTCTCGAGTGTGCTCAGGGCGCGGGCCACCACGGCGTTCGCTGGGTCGCTCGTATGCAGCTCTTCGAGCTCTTTGCGCGCTGCTTCCTGGTCACCCTGCAAGACCGCGCGCAGCACGAGCATCAACCGCAGCGCTTGCGCGGTCGCAGCGTGAGTTTCTTGCGCCGCGAGCGCTGCCAGCGCCGGCCCAGCGCTCTCGGCAGCCTGCTTGCGCGCGACATCGTCGTCCGCGCGACCCGGCAATAGATCGAGCGCATAGGCGCTGAGCGCGTTGCCGAGCCAGCCGCCGCCGGGCGCCGCGGCGAGGCCCTTCAACGCCGTCGTTGCAGCGGCGCGCTCGCCGCGCAGACTCCGTGCGCGCGTCAGCTCGAACCAAAGCCCCGCTTGCTCCGCTTCCGTCGCACCCTGCGCGATCAAGCGGCGCGTCGCTTCTTCGTACCAGACGGCGTCCTCGCCCAGCGACGCGAGCAAGCGCGCCACGCGGGCCACGACCGCGGGCGATGCGCCGAACATGCCGGCTTGCGACAGCGCGGCGCGCGCGCCCTGCGCGTCGCGACACTGCCGGGCCCAGACGTCTGCGCTGAGCAAATACAAGCGCGCTTTTGCGTCATCCGTCGGAAATTGCTCGGCGGCTGCTTCGAGCGCAGATGCGAACGCTTGCGCGTCCTCGCCCATGCCGAGCAGATCGAGGTGTAAGGCGCGCGCCGCGACGCTGGTCGGGTCCTCACTCAACGCGCGACTCACCGCCGAGAGGGCGCCGGCCGCGTCATTTTCGCTGGCGCGCGCTTCTGCCACACGCAAGAGGAGCGATGCTGCACCTGGCCCGGTCGCGCCGCGATCCAGCTCTGTCTGCGCGAGGCGTGCGGCGGTCGCGGTGTCGCCGACGGTGTCGGCGGCGTGAAAGCGCGCGCGGAGCAACATCGGGTCGCCGGGGACAGCTTGCAGCCCGCGCTCGACGAGCTCGATGGCGCGTGCCGTGTCGCCCGCGTCACGCGCCATTTCAGCCGCACACAACCAGGCGTCCGCGGCCTGCGCTGCTGACCTGCGGTGTGGGGGCACGCCGAGGGCGTCCCCCCGCGAAGCGTCAGACAGCGAGTCCAGAATTGCTTGGGCGATGCGTGCGTGCGCTTGCACTCCGAGCGGCCATTGTCGGCTCTTTTGGGCAAGGTCAGCCAGGGCGCACAGGGCGCTGAAATGCGCCGGACTATCTAGGCTGAGGGCCTCTTCGAGCGCTCGCTCGGCGCCCTCGGTCTCGTCGGCTGCGGCGCGCTGCTCGGCCAGTGAAAGCAGCAGCAAGGCCTTCCAAAGCGGATTGCTCGTGAGTGCGGCTCGGGCGAGCAACGCCCGTTCGCGCAGCTCGGAGTCGCCGAGCTTCCCCGCCACGAGCTCGAGAGCGAGCCACACGCTGGCGTCGCGTGGCGTCTCGTCGGACGCTTGCTCGAGCAGCGAGCGCGCGTTGCCAAAGTCGTCCTCGTGGTCCAGGAGGTAGAAGGCTTGGTCGAGCAGCGCCCGCGAGCGCTCCTCGGGTCGCTCGGCAACGCGCACCAGACGCTCCAATAGTTTGCCGAGGTTCTTGTACGATTGTCGCCGCTCGATGATGGCGATTAGCCGCTCGAGCGGCTCGCGGAAGTCCGGCTCCGCGTTGACCGCGCCGAGCTGATCGCGCGCGCTCGCGGCCTCGTCGCCCAGCCGCTCTTCGAGCACGCCGATTTCATGCAGCAAAATCGCGCGGCTGGCGTTTTCGCCGCTGGCGTCGTGCTCTGCGCGCAGACGCGCGATCGCCGACGTGACGAGCGTCAGATCCTGCGGCGGCGACTGGACCTGGGAAGTTGGCAACCGGCTGGTGCTCGACATGGAATCTGGCGAAATCACCCAGACTTTAGAAGACCTACCGAATGCTGCCTAGTGCCTCGGACCACAAATGCAATTCGGCTCCGGCCGACTGACCCGAACGCCAGCCACGCAAAATCAGCCGCAGCTCGAGCGTGGTCAGTTGTTCCGGCGCAGGATCCAGTAGCCACGCGGCGTGTCGATAATGTTCGGACTCACAGTGCCTTTGTCCAGCATGAACAGAACATATTCAATCGGCGGTTCAAGCACCCCGCGCGGAATGCGACCTGCGTCCGAGGTCGAGCCGCGGTCGCCTTTGCTGACCGCGGCAGCGAAATCGTGCTTAGCGAGCTCCAGAGTCGCCTCTGCCTTCTGCCGGGCTTGCTCCTTGGAGCGCGAGTCCGAGGCCGAGAATTGCGCGCCTTGATAGGCGAATTGCACGACCCCGAAGCTTACGTCGGTCGGCGCTGAGTCGGGAAGCTCTGGGACCTTGCCGCCATCGGGAAATGTCTCGAAGCCTTCGGTGAAGGGAACCGCAGCCGCTGCGTCCAGGTCCGGCCCGGCGTCGAGGTCGGGAGCAGAATGTGCGCTCGTGGGCCCTGCGGACGCGCCGGCGCTGGCCGCGGGCTTGGGGTGGCTCGGGTGCGCGTGCTTTTTCGGCCCGTCGTGCGAAATCAGGATGACCCCCAAAAGGGCCGCCACGAACCCAAGTCCCAAAAGGGCGGCGGTCGAGCGCTGCATGTTGTGCCGCGCCCTACCACGAATGCGGCGTAGGTGGCGCGGAATCCGGCGCAGGCTTTGGGCCGGGACAACGGCCTGCTCTTGCTGCTAACACTAAAGAGCCTGGGTGGAGCGCCTGGACTGGGCGGTCCACACGCCAAACGAGGAGCCTTGGCTGGCGTGAGCTTTTCGTAACTTTCGGGCAGTGCTGATAAGAGTTCACCGGTATGTTCAAAGTCGAGTGCCCGGGCTGTAAGGCCCCGTATCAGGTCGACGAGCGCCGCATCCCCTCGAGCGGTCTGAAGATGCGCTGCCCGAAGTGCGGCACGTCGTTCAAGGTCGACCCACCCGCAGACGGTCGGCGGACTGGTCCGAGCCCGGTGCTCGGAGGCGCGCTCGGCATGGGCTCTGAAGGCGAGTCCGCTCCGCCACCCGCATTGTCAGCGCCTGCACCGCGACCCGCGGTCGACCTCAAGGGCACCATCGTGGGGGTTGCTCCAGCAGCTGGACCACCTCGACCTGCCGGTGCTGCGAACATGAAAGGCACGATGCTCGGCGTGGCTCCTGCGGGAGCTGCCGGTCCGCCCGGTCCGCCGCCTCGACCTGGAGTTGCCGCCGCGAACCTGAAGGGCACGATGCTCGGCGTGGCTCCTGCGGCGGGCGGCTTGGGCAAGCCGCCGCCGATGCCCGTGCGCCGCGCGCCGGCTGAACCAAAGCCCGCCGCAGGTGCTTTCAGTGATCTCGATCTGCCGGCGGCAGTTGGCCGCGCTCCGAACGCGCCACGTCCAGCGCAGTCGAGTGACGCCGATCTGCCGATGGCGCTCGCGCCACAGCCTTTCGACGACCTGCCCGCTCCCGTCGCGCCACACGCATTCGATGATTTGCCGATGGCTGCGTCGCCGCACGCCTCGTCGCATTCTTCCGCGCCGCTCGATTTAGATCTCGATCTGCCCTCACCGGGGGGACGTTCTGGCGCCAGGTCGCGCTCTGCAGCGCCAGGTCTCGAGCTCGATCTACCGGCTGTCGGCAGTCCGCGCGCGCCGGGTGTCGATCTGCCTTCGGTGAGCTTGCGCGCGCCGAGCGCGGCGAGCAGCAGCGCCGATCTGCCGGCTGCCGCAGCAGCGCGCACGGCCAGCCTCGGGGGCTTGCCGGCGGTGCGAACGCCTGAGTTCGGTGAGGTCGAGCTGCCTTCACTGGGGGCCGGGTTGCCCGAGGTGAGTCGCAGCGCGCTGCCCGC
>DATHOI010000945.1:0-3602 GCA_035485095.1 Polyangiaceae bacterium
GTCGATTCAAAGCGTGAGCCGGGCGGTGACGCTCGCCACGCCGGAGACAGAGCCCGGCACGATTCGTCGCGTCTTCAGCGTGCATGCGGTGTTCTCGGTGTTGCTTGCGCTCGGCTTCTTTCTGCTCGCGCCATTCATCGCCAATTGGGTCGGAGCCAGTCACGTCGTAAACCCGCTCCGCATCTTGAGCGCGGTGATGCTGCTGTACGGCTTGTACACTCCGCTCATCGGTGTGCTGAACGGGCAGCACAAGTTCGTGTCGCAAGCCTCGCTCGACGTGATCGCCGCGACGCTCCGTACCAGCGGGCTGATCGCGGGCGCTTACCTATTTTCGCGCCACGGCAACTTCGGCGTCGAGGGTGCGACGGCGGGTTTCGCCTGCACAGCGGTTCTGATCTTGGGCGTGGCCTTGGTGCTGGTCGGCTTCGGCAAGCGCGGGCCGGCGGCGCTCAGCGTGCGTGCCCATTTGCTCTTCGCGTTGCCCGTGCTGCTCGGTCAGATCTTGTTCAACCTGCTGCTCCAAGCCGACCTCACCTTGCTCCGCCGCTTTGCTTCCGAAGCGGCAATCGCGCGCGGGCTCCCCGCGACCGCCGCGGATCCTTTGGTCGGCGCCTACCGGGCGACGCAGCTCTTCTCCTTTTTGCCCTATCAACTGCTGATCGCGGTCACCTTCATCCTCTTTCCGATGCTGGCGACCGCCGCGCGCGACGGTGATCGTCAGGCGGTGGCGCGCTACGTGCGCACGGGTGTGCGCTTAGCGCTCGTGCTGGCAGGCGTCATGGTCAGCGTGACCGCAGGGCTCAGTGATCGCTTGCTGTACCTCGTGTTTGGCGCTGAAGCCGCACAGCTCGGCGGGCATTCGCTCGAGCTACTCGCGCTCGGCTTCGGGGGCTTTGCGATTTTCGGTGTGCTGACCACCGTGCTCAACAGTCTCAAGCACGAGCGCGAGAGCGCGATCGTCACTGCCGTGGCCGTGATTCTCGTGGCCGTGCTCTGTTACCTGCGCGTGCGCGGCGCGCCGTTCGGCGAGGATCTGTTGTTCTTCACCGCCGAAGCCACCGCTGCGGGGCTGTTCGTGGCGACGCTCTCCGCGGCATTTTTCGTGTACCGAGCAGCGGGCGCGGTAGCGCCACCGCTCGCTTTGTGCCGGGTGCTCTTGGCCGTGGCGTGCGCGACCGCCCTGGGCCGCTTCTTGCCCCACGCTGGAAAAATCCTGACGCCCGTGTACGCGGGGCTGGTGGCCGCGACGTATGTGTTCATTTTGCTCGTCACCGGCGAGCTCGGTACGCAAGATTTGAACACGGTACGCGCCGTCGTGCGGCGCAAGGCGCGCTGAATTCTGCGGCAATCCTGCTAGAATCGTGGCAACTCTTTCGCGCAAAGGAGTTCTGTCATGACTCGTCACGCTTCACTTTGGTTGCCCGTCCTCACTGCGGGTGCGCTCAGCGCGTTGTTCTTCGGCTGCGGTGGTGAGGACCAGGGCGGTCTGTTCAGCCCTGCAGGCGTCGCGACGGGTGAAGCAGGTGCCAGCATTGGCTCGAGCGGCTCGAACGCCAGCGCGGGTCGCAGCTCGAGCGCGGGTGGCTCCGCAAGCGCGGCAGGAGCCAGTGCGCTTGGTGGCAACGGCAGTGGTGCGATGGCCGGCGCGGGTGGTCCGAGCGGCACCGCTGGCAGCTCGAGCCATGGCGGCAACGGCAGCGCCGGGAGCAGCGCTGGCGGCAATAGCAATGGTGGCGCGAACAACGGTGGCAGCGGCGGCATGAGCGCAGGCGCCAGCAGCGGCGGTGCCAACAACGCGGGCGCGAGCAACGGTGGCAGTGGCGGTGCCAGCAACGGCGGGAGCTCCGGTGCGAGCGGTGGCGCTGGCGCGAGCAATGGCGGCACGAGCAATGGCGGCACGAGCAATGGCGGCGGAGGCGGCGCTCCAACGTGTCAGGATTTGCTGACGACGGCCGCGGACCAGCTCGACGCCGCGCGCGCCTGCGACAACTCTGGAAACGTCGTGCAATGCACGGGCGAGGTCAACACGACGTGTGGTTGTGAAGTGCCCGTCGAGTCGAACGACTCGGCGGAGACCAAGGCTTATCTTGCCACCCTCGCGCAGATTCAAGAGCAGCATTGCGTTCAAGCCTGCCCCGCGCTGGCGTGTGTGGTCGCCGCGCACGCCCAGTGTAAGTCTCAAGGTGGGTCGGGGAGCATGTGCGTTGCGGCTCCGCTAACTCCGATAAACTGAGCGATGGGGTCCACCTCTCCGTGACACGCTCCGTAGCAGAGCAACACTCATGATTCGCGTGACACGCATCGCGGTCGCGGGACTCGGGGTGCTGCTCGGCCTCGGCCTCTCGGCTTGTGGACAAGCCGCGCCACGCGAAGCCCAGCCTGCCGACGCAGGTGCGGACGCGGGCGATAGCGGCGCCGACGCAGCCAGCGACAGCGGTGTCGAGCAAGTCGACGCGGCCACGAGCTGCTCGGATCTATACACGCTCGCGCGGGAACAGCTCGACGAGGCCGCTGCGTGCGATCTAACGGCCAGCTCCGGACAATGCCAGGGCTCCGTTGCCGCCACTTGCGGTTGCCCGGTGACGGTCAATTCCCAAACCTCGGCAGCGGCCCAGTCATACCTGAATACACTCAGCGTGATCCAAGCCAAGATGTGCGGCGGGAAATGCCCGCCACAGTTTTGTGAGCCTATCACCGCGATCGAATGCGTGGCGCAGGCGGGTGGGACAGGCGGCGTGTGCGTGCACCACACGGACTGACGCCGCGTCTTCACTCAGGCTGCAGGCGCGTCAGGAGCTCGAACAAACGCCGCCGATCCGCTTGCGCTACTTTGCTCAGCAGATGAGCTCGAATCGCGAGCGCTTGCACGGGCTCCGCAGCCCGTACTGCACGCCGACCCGCGGCGCTGATCACGACCTGCACGACGTTCGTCTTGGCTTGCTCGCGGCGCACGAGCTTTCGCCGCTCCATGCGGCTGAGGTGATGCGAAAGGCGGCTTTTCTGCCAGTGCATGGCGTTGGCGAGCTCCTGCTGGCGCAGCGTACCTCGGCCCAGCTCGACGAGCCGCGACAGCACTGCGTAGTCCGCTCCGGATAGCCCCGTTGCCTCGCCGACGGCGCGGGCGATGCCACTCGTTATCGAGTCGCTGGCTCGGATCCATGCGTGCCACAACGCGGCCTCAGCGTGCGATAGGGGAGCCGTGCTCAGCGTGCGCTGGCGGAGGTTAGCTGATGAGCTCTTGTGGGGCACGCTGACGAGCTTAGCCCGCCACGGGTTGACTTGACAACCTACCAGCCGCCCGCTAGGTTGACGCGTCAACCTAGCGGGCGGCTGGTAGTCGTGGCGCCGCATCGCTGCGTCCAAAATTGCGGTGCTGAGCAACGGCACGCAGGCGCGCTCTTGAGCGCGTCCCGCGCATCCGCAGGTGGCATGAGGGATGGGGCGTGGGCGCTGGGCGGGCGCTGCCCACGCCCCACGCGCGACTCTGGCAAGCTCATAAGAGTCGCGGTCGGCGACGGCCGCCGGCGCGGGGCGATCAGTGCCTTGCAAACTTCAGCGCGTGGCGCGTTGGCGTGCTTCGCATGCCCTAAGTATCTAATAAT
>DATHOI010000946.1:0-7702 GCA_035485095.1 Polyangiaceae bacterium
CGTGGTGTTGCCGGCGCCGCCCGCCGTGCTGTCGGAGCCGCCACCGCTCGTGGTGTCGCCACTGCCCGCCGTTGCATCCGGGTTCGGCCGAGCGGAATTCGAGCTACCGCACGCGGCGAGCGCTGCGCCGCCCGCAACCAGCAAGGAGACGAGGACTGTGTTCTGCAAGTTCAAAATTCGCATTTTCACTCCGTCAGTTTGTGAGCAAACACCGCTGCCAAGCGTCACGGCCGGCTAAGGCAGCGCACGCGAGGGACAACCGATTGACTAGCTTCGCTCTCCGGCAACCCGGCAAGAATGCGAAACCGAACGCAAGAAGGCGACGCGCACGGTAACCAAAAACATGTGTGTCGCGACACAGAAACTATGACTTTCGAAAACCCCGAGTCAAAGCAAATCGTGGTCAAAAATCGGTATTTACCGCGATTTTCGGGGCATTTGCGCTGTTGGCCGCGAGATATTCTGCGCCGCTCGACGCGCTCAATCTGCCTGTAGGTGCAACTGCACAGCGACACACGCCAGTCGCTATGACACGGATGTCAGGCTGCATGCGCCGGAATGGCCCCTCGCACGCTGTTGCAGGCTTGCTGCGTGTCGCGGGCAACGCGGCGGGATGCGGGGCCGGCACGGTGTGCACGAGCTTGCGCCGCCGACACGCGCTGGCTTGCCAGCGTCGCTTCCGGGTCTCGTCTCTGTCCACAAAGCGCCCACGCCCAACCCTTGGCTGCTCCTGGGTTGATGGTCACGCGCTGCGTCGCGCGATCGGCGTAGCCTTCGGCGGCGCGGGACCAGGAGAGAGCGAGCAGAGACTAGCGGCCGCCCATGCCGGTCGTCGAGATGCCTTGGATGAAGGTCTTTTGGGCGAAGAAGAAGAGCACAATGATGGGCATCACGAGCAGCGCGGACGCGCCCATCAATAGGTGCCACTCGCTGCCGCCGAGCTGCGACTGATATTGTTGCAAGCCGAGCGCCATGGTGAATGTCTCGGGCTCGGTGAGGAAGATCAGCGGGCCCAAGAAGTCGTTCCACACGTTGAGGAACGTGAACAGCGCCACGACGGACAGCGCGGGTCGCGCCAGCGGCAAGATCACCCGCCAAAAGATGCCAAACTCGTTACAACCGTCGATGCGCGCGGCGTCCGACAGCTCACCCGGAATGGTCAAGAAGAACTGACGCAACAAGAAGATGTTGAACGCCCCGCCGAAGAACGCGGGCACCCAGAGCGGCATCAGCGTGCCAATCCAGCCCAAGCTGCGAAACACGCCGTATAGCGGCACCATCAGCACCGGAAAGGGCACCATCATGGTGGCGAGCGTGATGTTGAACAGCGTGGCTCTGCCCTTCCACGGAATGCGTGACAAACCGTAGGCAACGAGCGCGCTCGAGCTGACCGTGCCGATGACCGCGAGCACGGCGACCAGCAACGTGTTGCTCAAGTAGGTGAGGAAGGTGATCGTCTTCGTGCGATCGCCCTTGTGCGTCCAGGGAAAGCTCGATTTACGCAGCAGCTCACCGAGCGGCAGCGCCTTGTCTTTCTCGCTCGCGGTGAGCGCGCGAATCGCCTCCGGATAATTGCCGAATTTGGGCGAGATTTTCGTCTGAACTGCGCTCGGCTCGAGATAGAAGATACGCGCCGCGTGGGGCGTGTATTTCGACAAAAACCACTCTTTGACGATCACGTCGCGGCCCGGCACTTGCTGCTCGAGCTTGGCCGGATATTGCCTAAGCTCGGTGCGATCAGCGACCTGCTCGCGCACGCTGACTAGGCCATTCTGAAAGTCACTCGGCTCGACGAGCAGGTCCTTGCCGAGCTCTGGACCGCTCGTCGGTTGCACGAGCAGTTTGTCACTGCCGACCGGCGCTGGCGGGGTCACCGGGATGGTCTCCCCGGCGATGGTGACGAAGTTCTGACGCGGGAGCCACTCGGGCGGGATCTTACCGACTTGTTCACGGGGCTGGAGCGAAGTGAGCAAGAGCCACAACAGCGGCACCGTGAACAGCAACGCCAGCAGGATCAGCGGCAGGTGAATCAGCGGATTCGTGCGATTGAGCGGGTTCGGGCTTGGCATCGGGATTGGCGCTCGGCTCAGCGATCGTACGTGACCCAGCGTTGCGACAGCCTGGTCGCCGCGAAGGTCAGGATCAGAATGACGATGAACAGCACCCAGGCCATGGCGGACGCGTAGCCCATGCGCAAATCCTGAAAGCCGACGTTGTACAGATTGAGCACGTAAAACAGGGTCGAACGCTCGGGGGCGCCAGTCGACCCGGTCATGATGAAGGCCTGCGTGAAGGCTTGAAAGCCGCCGATGATGCTGAGCACCACGTTGAAGTAGATGACCGGCGAAATCATCGGGATGGTCACGTGGATCAGGCGCTTCCAAAACCCGGCGCCGTCGATGATGGCGGCTTCATAGAGGTGGGTCGGCACGTCTTGCAGGCCCGCGAGGTAGATGACCATCGCGTTGCCCGCTCCCCACACCGCCATGAGCACGATGGCCGTTTTGGCCCAGGCCGGATCGGCGAGCCACGCCGGGCCCGTGATGCCGATGTGATGCAGGCCCGTGTTGATGATGCCGCTCTGCCCGTTGTACATCCAAAGCCAGAGGATGCTGCCGGCGACGACCGGCATCAGCGAAGGCAGGAAGAAGATCGTGCGGTATAGGCCGATGGCCTTGACCTTGGTGTTGAGGAGCAACGCCAGCGTGAGCGACACGACCAGGCCGAGCAGCACGGAGCCCGTGGCGTAGTACGTCGTGTTCCAGAGGCTCTTCCAGAACAGCGGGTCTTTCATCAGGTCGGTGTAGTTGTCGAGCCCGATGAATACCGGCGGCAGCAGCACCGAGTAGTCGCACAGCGAGTAATAGAACGCCGCGACCAACGGGTAGAGCAGGAACACCGTGAGCCCGATCAGCCACGGCAAACAGAACAAGAGCCCATTTCTGCGGTTGATACTGTCGAGGGAGCTCACTTCGGGTCTCTCCGAGCCAGAATGCGGCGATTGCGGTCGAGCGCCGCTTGCATCTTGGTTTGCACGTCAGTCAGCGCGACCTCGGGAGTCTGAGTCATGTTCTGAATCAGATCGACCGCGTTGCCCATCTCGCGATTGTACTCGTTCCAAATACCGGTTTGCGGGATTGAAAAGGCGTTCTTGCTCATCCCGAGCTCGCGAAACAGCCGAATGTACGGGTTCGGGTGCACGCTCCAGAAATGGTCGCTGACCGCCTTCAATGGCGTGAATTTCTGCTGGCCGAGGCAGAGCTTCTCGAGCACGGGCTGTGTGCTCACGTACTTCATGAACTCGAAGGCTTCCTCCGGGTGCGGCGAGTCCTTGGGGATCACGAGCACGTCGGCATCCGCATTGGTCGTGAAGGCGAGCTCCGGGTGACCGGCGGGGTAGGGGAAGGGCGCGGCGGCCCATTGTAGCCCGGGCGCGTACTTCTCGATGAAGTTGTGCATCCACACACCCTGCAGCACCATCGCGACCTTGCCGGACAAGAACGCGTTCTGCGGGCTCGCGAAATTGCCGAAGCCCGAGCGAAAGCGTTTGATCACGTCGATGCCAAGGTTCTTCGAATACGACGCGACCCAGTCGTACGCGCGCAGGTTCGCGGGATCGGCCGCGGTGATCTTGTCCGGGCCGTCGACCAAGCTGCCGCCGAAGAAGTAGCCCCAGCCGTAGGACCACCAGCCGGGCTCTCCGGGCAAGAATCCAGCTTGAAGCAAGCGCTTCTGCGAAGCGGGCACGTCCGGCAAGTAGCCGCTTTCGATCTTCTTCTCGCCGTTTGGCAGCGTGACTTCCCACTTCGTGAGCTTTTGCGCGAAGTCGTCGAGCTCTTCGATCGTGGTGGGTGGCTTTTCTGGATCTAGGCCGGCCTCTTTGAACAAGCGCTTGTTCGTGAGTAGCGCGATCGACGCGGGCACGATCGGCACGGCCCAGGTCTTACCGCGGTACTCACCGAGCTTCATGTAGTGCTCGATGTACGCGGAGCGGTCGAAGCCCGCCTTTTGCAGCATGGGCCCGAGATCGGTCAGCGCGCCGCCGTCCGCGTAGGCGGCGACGTAGAAGCTGTAGTTGCCGGCTAGATCCGGCGGGTTGCCGCCCGCAATCGCGATCAGCAGCTTCTGCTCGACGTTCGAGACGGTGACCTTTTCGACCTCGATTGGCGCGTAGTTCGGGTCGACCTTGGCGTGCGCGACCTCCTTCGCGTTGAAGTCGTCGACCACGGCGTCCATGGCTTCACCTTCGAAGCCGGTCCACTTCTCCCAATAGGTGATGCGCCGGGGCGCCTGCTTGTCCTGGGCAGCCGAGCAGCTCCACAGGCAGGCTGCCGCTAGCGCCACAGTCAATACGAATCGTCCTGTCATCGCTTGGTCCGCTTTCTAGTCGAAACTAGCGCTCGGCAGTGGACTTTTCGGTCTTAATCCGTGGCCACACGCCAGCAGCATGCCGTTTCCTTCGCGCCGCGCGCGGAGCCCACGCGGTCGCCAAACACTCGCCCGCTCGCTAGTTCGAGCACTGGGTGGAGCGAATGTCTTTGAGGAAGGCGTCGGGCTCGAGCCAGTTGCCCCCCGCGTAGTAGTCGTAGTTCCGAGTGACTCCCGTGCCTTCACCCATGTCATTCCAGGTGGCGATGACGGCAATTTGGGCGCTCGCCGAGTCGATCAAGCGCTGCTTGAGCAGCGTCTCATCCTTGTACAGGCCGTCAGCGGCGGTCGCGATCTGACCGGGGTGGTCTCGCCCGAGCGGATCCCATTTGACCATGTAGTGATCGAGCTTCACGCCGTTCAAGTTCGACTCGCTCATCTGCTTGCCGGGTACGCAGCTGCCATTAGGTGTAGTTGCACCACATTGGAACGTGTCCCACTTGAAGCGCGCGTCGGCGACCGTGTTCATGGTCGAGTCGTAATAACCGTCGTCCACGACGATGAAGGGCGCGACGCCGAAATCCGCCTTGAACAGCCCGCTCAGGGCGGCGATAGCGCCAGCCGAGGTCTGGGGCGGCTGAAGCGTGCCTGCGTTGTAGAAATAAATCAGCGGCCGACCGTTGAATAAATACCAATACTTTTGCGGCACGCGCGTAAAAAACGGCTTCCACTTCGCGTTGTAAATGGTTTGCGCCGCCGCGTTCGCGTCGCTCAAATTCGGCGCGGTCGCGAAGACGCCGCCGGCTTTACCCCAGGTGGACGTGTCGTCGAATAGGCCGATTTTCATGACGCCGCCCGTGTCGTCGAGGGCTTTGGTGAGCTGCGCCAGCGAATCGACCGGTGTCGAGAGGTCGGGGCCGTAGGTGTTGAGCAGGAAGAACTGCATGCCGGCGTACGCGGCGTCGAGTAGCTCCCGCCGCCAAAAACCGGCATTTTCCGGCGCGTAGATGCCGCTGGTCGCGGGCGCGAAGGCGAGCAGCGGGCTCACCGTGAACATGCCTTCGGCGTGGGTGTTTGCCCAATTCGTCGTGCAGTTGGTGCCGCCCGGGCAATCATTGAAGAACATCAGCACGGCGCCCATGTCGCGCGTGCCGCTGCGCATGCAGGGGGTGGTCAGGTCCGCTTGGGTCGGCCACGGATCGCTGAACGTGAAGGGACAAGGGCGATTCGCGTCATTGCAGAACTGCTGCACGACATCGATGCGCCGCACGTAGCTGACAGTGCGCAGTTGATTGGCCCACATGCTGACCACGTCGGCGCTCGGCATGCTGCCGTTCACTTGGCAGTACGCGGCTTCTACGAACGATTCTGCGCTGTTGCCCAGATTGATGTCGATGGTGCTGCTCTTGGAGCACGGTCCGCTGAACTCGGCTCGCAGCTCGAAGTCGGAGCCGACCGTCAACCCAGGGGTGCCCCCTGAAGTGGACGAGGCCCCGCCGCCCGTGCTCGCGCTGGATGTCCCGCCTTGCGCACCGGAGGTGAGCCCCACCATGCCAGCGGCGCCGGGCTGGGTCACCGGCGGGTCCGAGCCTTCACCGCAGCCGAGCGCAAACGTCAAGCCGAGCAGGCCCGCGACCGCCCCGGCATTCTTCTTCAGACGGCGAGCGACCGCGAGATACATCGGACCATTGTTATAAGCCATGAACTCGGATCTGCTGATTGCCGTGGCGAAAAGCGATCGCCACTTCGGGGCCGTTCGAGACCGAGCGGGGCCCTGCGCTAGAGGAGGCGCGCCGATGTCGAGATACCCTCAGGGGTGAAGCTCTCGAAGCTCAGCGCGCGCCTGGTTCGTCACTTGATCCAGTCGATTTCGCCGATCGAGAAATCCCAGGTCGTCGCCCCTTTGGAGGTGAAATTGAGGCCGATCAGCGTCTTCGGATCGAGCTTTGCCTTGGGCTTGCCGAAGCCGGCTTGCGGCAGCTTGTCCCACGTATACGAGTACTCCTTCGGGGTGGACGAGAGATCGTTGATGTCCACCGAGTAGTGACCGTAGCACGCGGTGCAGATGCCGAAATCCGGCATCGTAGCGGCGGTGGCGAGGCCGACGTGCAGCGAGCCCGAGCCTGACGCCTTGAACTTGATGCCTTTGAACTGCGAAGCGTCGACCGGCTGCAGCGACCCACCGCCGACGAAGTTGAGACCGATACCGCCGCCCCACTCGGTGTACATCTTGCCGTGAGTGTGGACCATGCCGTTCGAGAGAGCGGTCTGGAAGTCGCCGTTGGTGGCGGGTTCCATTTCGCCCTTCGGGCTGTGGTCGTTCATGTAAAACCAAGTCCCCGGCGGATCGATGTTCACGACGTCGAGTTTGGTGCCGTCCCAAACCACGGGGCCAGTCGGAGCGACGCCCGCCGGAATTGGGATCTTCGTCACATCGGCGGCGCCTGACGACGAAGACGACGAGCTCGACGCCGTATCCGTCCCGGTGCCACAGGGCGCATTCGCACCGGGGCCGGCGATACAGCCAGTCACGGCGAGGGTCACCAGGCTTCCGAGCAACCCGAGCTGGGTCTTGTTCATCATCACACTCCGGAACATGTTCATTACCTCGTTTACAGATGAGTTCGTAGGGATCACGAAAAAGCGTGCTTGGAAACGACGTTACTTGGGGGGAGTCTCCACGGCGCAGCGGCCGGCGATGCACAGGTTGGTGGGATCGCAGCAATCCGCCGAGGTCATACATGGCTCATCGATGTTCGAGCACATGTTAACGGGTGGCGGCACACATTGTAGGATGGGCGCGCCGCTCGAGTCGTTGCCTGTCTGACGGCAATACCCACCGCAACAATCGGAGCCGGTCTCGCACGTTGCCATGTCCGGCTGGCACGGGGCGAGCGCCGCGAACGCGCGCATGTTCGCCGAATCGTCCTCTTGGCCTGGCAAGTAGAAGGCCGCGTGGCTCGGGTCGAGGTTCGTGGCGTCGGCGTGGTTCAAGTCGATGGCCGCAACCCACAGCTTCTTGCGCGGGCTCGGGCCGGCGTTGCTGCCCCAGGGATCCTGCGTCGGGTCGTCGAAGGGCTGGGTCGTCATGGCGCGGCCGGGTGCCCAGGTATTGCCGTACGAGCGACGGCTGGTGAACACGACCCAGTAATACCCGCCCACCGGCAGCGGCATCATGTTCGGCTCGTAGTCGAGGTTGTTGTCGATGGTCTCGCCGTAGGGCAGGACCGACGTGCCGTTCGCGTCGCGCCCGTTCAGCGCGTTCAGCTTCTTCACGGTACCGTCGAGCTCGATCAGATTCAGCTCCGCGTATTGCGGCCAGGAGATCCCCGTG